>DASVEA010000424.1:0-2029 GCA_036380815.1 Nitrospiraceae bacterium | reverse complement strand
CATCCAGAGACCGTTTCACGAAGGAGGAAATCTCCTCCGGCGCATGTTGCCCGTCCGCATCCAGAGTGATCACACCGATGGCCCCATGCGCCAGCGCATGCTCGAATCCACGCGAGAGGCTCCCAGCCTTTCCACAATTCTCTTCATTCCGCAGGACGGTCACATCAAGGCCGGCAATTGCACGAAATGTGCTATCGGTGGATCCATCGTCCACCACAACCACGTTGGCGCACTGTTGCCGCGCGCGCATCACCACGTCGCGCACCGTCTCGGTCTCGTTGTAGGCCGGGATGACGACCCAGTACGGAAGGGCAATCTCCAGCGACTCAGCGGGCTGTTCTCCCGTCGCCCGTCGCTCATGAAGCGTATCTGGTGACATATCGCTGTTCACACGGTTGCCGATTGGTTCATTGCACTATTGATTCAACGATCCTTGTTCACGATTCACATCTCGCCTTTTATTCCTTACCCCTCACGCCATACCCATTTCTGTTTTCGTCACGCCATGCCTCCGTTGACACCAATGATCTGGCCTGTAATGTATCCAGCTTCCTGGGAAGCGAGGAACGAGACCAGCGCCGCGACTTCATCCGGCGTACCCACTCGTTTCATCGGCACCAGCGCTTCGATCTGCTCCGGATTGAACGCGTCTCTTGTGGCCGGCGATTCGATCAAACCGGGAGCCACGACATTGACGGTGATGCCCCGTGAAGCCAATTCGATCGCTAATGATTTGCTCGCCCCATGCAACCCGGCCTTTGCCGCAGCATAGTTCGTCTGACCACGGTTGCCCGTCACACCGGCCAGCGACGAAATCGACACGATGCGCCCCCAGCGCGTACCGATCATCGGCAGCAACAACGGTTGCGTGACATTGAAGAATCCATTGAGCGAGAGATCGATGACTCTCGTCCACTGCTCGCTAGTCATACCAGCCATCGGCGCATCGTCATGGGCTCCAGCATTATTCACGACGACTTGGATCGGTCCATCCTTCAGCAGGGTTTCGAGTGCATGGCGCGTGGCACCCCCATCGGTAATATCGAAACTGACACTCGACGCCGACCTGCTATTAGCCAGAATCTTCCTTACCACTTGCTCAGCCGATTCAGGATGCCGATGGGCATGCACGATCACGGCAAATGCGTTTGCCGCCAACTGTTTACAGATGGCGGCCCCGATGGCGCTACCTCCTCCCGTCACAAGTGCGCGTTTCTGCGTCATGATTGCACGTGCGTCAGGAAAATCGAGGCTCGCCCCGTCATCACGTCTCGGCCTCCAGATGAAATTGAAAACTGATACATGAAGCTATTGCCGCCTTCGAACAGGCGCGAGGCATCAATCGTAAGTTCCGCTGGCCAGTCGTCGAGTTGGTCTACCGAGAGCACAACATCCTTCACCCCCCCGACATAGCCGATCAGTCCGTCCGTCGATCGCGCCCGGTTGAGAAGCCCCACGTGGACACCCATCGCCTGTGCCGCATATTCCAACCCCGTCACCGCCTCCAGGCGTGCGCCATGCCGCAGGGGATTCTCCTGGTCGTGGTGCGACCTCGCATGACATCGAATGGCCGTCGCGTCCCACAACTCCACCCGATCGATCAGACGCATGGCCCCGGCATGGGGAAGGAATGTGCCCAGTTCTTCTTTGGTCAGTTGCCGCATGGATCGATGTCCAGGACGAGCTGCTGACTATCCAGCAGACTCAAGATAACCCTCTGCGAACCGCCTGTGGCAATGGCTCTCAAGAGCGGCAGCGATCGGGCGGCAGGATTATCCAGCCGCACTCGCTCCAGCGCAGCGTCTTGGAGGCCACGTATGTCCTCATGCTCTGCCTCCTCGAGACGCAGCTGCATGGTTGCAAGAGAAGAGTCCGACGGCGGACCGAGCAGGAGGGCAACGGCAAAACCTGTCGTAATCGGGCGGGCTTCGTTGAGCGGAGCGGGCACGGCCAGGTCATAGGAGACCAGCAACACGGGGCGTTCTTCCACGCACACAAAGGTGATGGCTTCGAGCAGGCCGGCAGCAAA
>DASVEA010000423.1:0-2872 GCA_036380815.1 Nitrospiraceae bacterium | reverse complement strand
GTGAGAAGGCCGAGTATTTTCTTGAACTCGTCGGTCTCAAGAAGTTCATGCATTCCAATGTTCATGAATTGTCCGGCGGCATGAAACAAAGCGTGGCCTTGGCTCGGGCCCTGGCGCCAAACCCCAGCGTCCTCCTGATGGATGAACCCTTCGGAGCGCTCGACGCCCTGACACGCGAACAACTCTACGGTGACATCCAACGAATCTGGAGCCAGCATCGTAAGACCATCGTCTTCGTCACTCACAACGTGCGTGAAGCCGTCTGCTTGGGTGACCGCGTCATTTTGTTCTCTCCAAACCCTGGACGTATTCGCGAGGAATTCGCCATTCCTCTGCCCCGGCCACGCGACATCAACAGTGTGGACCTAGCTCGCTACTCGACCGAAATCACCCGTGTCCTGAAAGGCTATGTGCAAACCGAGGTAGCGGGATGATTGCACGGTGGCTGGCCGCAGCACTGTTCTTTGTACTCCTCGTTGCTGCGTGGTATCTCGCAGTTAAAGCACACATCTGGTCTCCCATCTTGCTCCCATCGCCGATCAGTGTGGCCGACTATGTGAAGTCCGCGGTGGAAGACGGCACTCTCTGGGAAGCCACGCAGGTAACGGTTCGAAGACTGCTCATCGGATACGGGTTGGGAATTCTCGTGGGCCTTCCGTTAGGCCTTCTCACCGCGTCTTCCCGGTGGTGCCAGGACACGATCGGCGTCCTCGCATTAGGACTGCAAACTCTCCCCAGCGTCTGTTGGGTACCGCTGGCCCTGCTCTGGTTCGGACAAACAGAAGCCGCCCTGCTGTTCGTCGTCGTGATGGGAACTCTCTGGTCGCTGATTATTGCAACCGACAACGGCGTGCGGACTATTCCACCCATATATACGCGCGCAGCCCGCAGCATGGGTTCGACCGGATTGCACATGTGGACCCATGTCGTCTTGCCGGCGGCTCTTCCATTTCTTTTGAGCGGCATGAAACAGGGTTGGGCTTTCGCCTGGCGCTCACTCATGGCAGCGGAAATCTATGTGACGATCCTCACGGGATTCGGGCTCGGACATTTGCTACACTATGGCCGCGAGCTAAATGCGATGGATCAAGTCATCGGCGTGATGTTGATCATCGTCGTGATCGGTCTGGCCGTGGACAAAACGCTGTTTGCTCCGATAGAACAGTTTCTCCATCGCCGCTGGGGAACCGCGCGCCAGTAGATGTTCCAACAAAGGGGGATTGTCATGGCAACTCAACACAGTACCGCTGCACCGTTCGTTGCTTCAACAATGGTGGCCATGGCACTGATGTTCGTACCCGCTGCTCTTGCGGGGCAGTTCGGCACGCCAAAAGAAAACGAAGGAACCAGAATTTTTCAGCCCACTGAACATCCATACTACAGTGGACAATTCCACCTTTCCGGGCAGAGAACCACTCTGATCGGAAACGTGAACGATCGCGCACCGTGGGACCACCTCGACTATGCCGGCAAACACCTGATATCTGTGCAAGGTTCCATCGACATCCAGGTGAACGAACTCACGAACAGTGGCCAGGTCATTGCTGAATTTGCTGAGGGCGCCGATCGGTATCGGATCGTTTTTGACCGGTTTGCTGCGAAAGCTCCGTTCCAGGATGGAGGCATCGCGACCAGGATTTATGAACATGGGGATTCGAACAACGGTGATCCGCTGTATCCAAAAACGTGGCTGTATCTTGGTGGATGGGGCACTGCCACCATGCAGAAGAACGATCAGGTTCTCTACAAGGACTATGATGCCCATTTCATGGTGATGGAACGGTCCCGCGATCCAAAAACCCATGAGGTTCGTTATCCCGTGAAGCGAACGCTACCTGGGGGGGAGACCGATCCGGCCGGAATGGAAATTGATCTCTGGGTCCGCTCAAAGGAACAAAACACAAACAACTTTCCACCCTTTGAAACCTTCGTCCATCTCTGTTGGGATGAAGTGACGTGGCGGAGCGCTCATTGATGGTGTTGGCCAAAGCCCTCCTCAGTGTGATGGTCGCGATTCCTCTGGGATTCGGGACGATATCGACTCAGGCAGAGACCACCCCTCCTGCGCCTGTATGGGACTTTGATCGTGAGCAGCCAGGTATCCTTCCCGGCGAATTCTCAATTGGAACTTTGTTTGATGGACGGCCCGCTGGTAATTGGCAGGTCCTCGCGACTGATCGAGCCAAGAGTCCGCCGCATGTGTTCGCCCAGCTCATGGCCAAGGGAGCGGAGCATGCCTACAAAGTGGTGCTGATCAAGGAAGCCATCGCCTCTGACCTCAATCTTGAAGTGTCGTTCTTACCGATCCAGGGGCAGGCTGACATGGGTGGTGGCCTGATCTGGCGGGCGGCCGATGATCGCAATTACTATCTGGCAAGGGCCAACCCGTTGGAACAAAACATTCGAGTGTATCGGGTCGTGAAAGGCATTCGACACCTGTTACAAAACTTCGACCAGACGATTACCCTGAAGCAGTGGCACACACTGCGGGTCACCCATCAAGGCTGTCGCGTGAACATCTTCTATGACGACAAGCAGGTCTTCGATCTCTGTGACAAGACCTTCCACGCCGGGATGATCGGATTATGGACGAAATCCGATGCCGTCACCTACTTCGATGATCTCCAGTTGCAGCATATGAAATGAACGCAACCGAGAGAATGCACTTGCCGTAACTTGTATCTTTCACTCACCCGCATTATTCATGAAAGATGCGGACTAGACCTCCCTCTCCTGCTCCGCTACACTCCGTCGCGGTCACTAGCAGTTTTCGGAAAAACTCAGTTTTTGTACGACACGCTGCTATGATAATACGCAGGGTGATAGTGCCTGAATAGTCAGCAGGATGCTCAAAAAGGCCGTTCAGCAAGGC
>DASVEA010000422.1:0-2183 GCA_036380815.1 Nitrospiraceae bacterium | reverse complement strand
TTAGGGGAGTGGCCGAGGCTGCCCTTTACTGCGCGCATCGAACGAGCACAGTTTCATCGTGCGCGTTCTGCGAGCAAGAAGGGCACCTGGCCGCTACCTCCCCTGCTGGCGAACTTTTTCAGCATCCTGCTACTGAGGAAATGTGAATTGGGAAAGCTCAGCCTTATCGAGACCCTGCTTCACCAGGCCGCCAATATCGAACATCCGTTCGACCTTCTGAATGTCATCGAGTCTGGTTTTCGTACTGGGGTGCGGCGGGGTGAAGAGTGAGCAGCAGTCTTGATCAGGCTCAATCGATATGGCGAAGGTACCGATACGCTGAGCCTGGTCGGTGATTTCCACCTTGTCCATGCCGATGAGCGGGCGCAGGAGCGGCAACTCTGCCGCCTCTTCAATGACCGTCAAGTTCTCCGGTGTTTGCGAGGCGACTTGCCCTAAGCTATCGCCTGTGACGAGCCCCCAACATTGCTCGCGTCTGGCTAATTCCTGCGCGATGCGGATCATGACGCGTCGGTAGAGCACCACGCGAAACGGGGCCGGCGCGTTCGCCACAATGTCCCGTTGAATTTCCCCGAACGGGATGACATAGAGCTTCGACGTGTATTGATGGGCCGTGAGGGTCTGCACGAGTTCGCGTACTTTCTCTTCCGAGGCACGGCTTACGAGTGGTCGGCCGGAGAAGTGGATGAAGAGGGCTCGGCATCCGCGCTTCATCATGCGATAGGCTGCGACCGGCGAATCGATTCCTCCGGAGATCAGGCAGGCGACTTTTCCGCTGACGCCCACCGGCATTCCACCAGGCCCCTGAATCTTTTCGATCGCGAAGTAAACCTCTTTGGATAGCAGTTCGAGGTAGACCGTGAGGTCGGGATCTTTCAGACTGACTTTTTTGCCTGTTCCTTCACGGATGGCAGTGCCGACGTCCCGTGCGACCTCCATTGAGGTCAGAGTCAGGCGTTTGTCGGCTCGTTTCGCCGATACGCGAAAGGTAGAAAAAGATTCCGACCGTAGCGCGTCGATGACCGCTTTGCTGAGCGCTCCCAGGTCTGGGTGGGCCAGATCGAGAGATAAACCGTGGGCGAGCGAAAAGTTGGCGATCCCGAAGACTCGTGCGAGCCGTTCTTTAATAGTCTGGTCAGGAACCGTGTCAGGCAGCACCACGCGAATCCGGCTGCGAAGATTCTCGACGCGTCTGACGCCGAGGTCCTTCAGCATCCATTGGATATTGCGTATGAGCCGCTCCTCGAAATATTCCCGGTTGCGGCCCTTGAGGGCGAGTTCGTGGTAGTGGACGATCGCGCATCGCATGGTTTAGGCGGATGCTGAAAATGGCAGGCTTCTCACCCGACCTGCCCAGGCGCGCCGAGACGCGCCTTTCCGCGAGCTTCGTTCTCGGCTCAACAACTTCCTCAACGTACCCCACTTGGGAATGAGCTGTATTGGCAGCTCAGGGTCGGGCGGGTGGAAATTGGCCGCCTTCCGGTGTTTGTCTCGCCTGCGGCCTTGTTGGACGACCATTTTGAACATCCCGTGGAGGATTAGAGGGTATGATTACCTGATTCAAGATAGCGTTCGGCGTCGATGGCGGCCATACATCCTGAGCCTGCTGCAGTGACCGCCTGACGATAGACCGAGTCCTGCACATCGCCTGCGGCGAACACACCGGGGACACTGGTGGCAGTTCCCTTCTCCGTTCGGATGTAGCCTTTCTCATCCATGGTGATTTGGCCGGCAAAGAGCGCGGTGTTTGGCCGATGGCCGATGGCGACAAATACGCCGGCACAAGGCATCTCTGTTGTCTTGCCTGTGACGAGATTCTTGAGACGGATGCCGGTCACCACATCATCGCCGAGAATGTCTTCGACGACGGAATTCCACACGAACGTAATCTTTTCGTTCTTCACCGCACGGTCTTGCATGATTTTGGAAGCCTTCAGCTTGTCGCGCCGGTGGACGATCGAGACTTTGGTCGCGAACTTGGTCAGGAAGGTCGCTTCCTCCATCGCACTATCGCCGCCGCCGACGACAATCAGTTCCTTTCCTTTGAAGAAGAACCCGTCGCAGGTCGCGCAGGTTGAGACGCCGTGCCCTGTGAGGCGGGCCTCGTTTTTTATCCCGATCTGAATGGCCGATGCGCCGGTGGCGATGATGACGGTTTTCGCGCGGATTGTGTGTTCAGCGTC
>DASVEA010000421.1:0-3120 GCA_036380815.1 Nitrospiraceae bacterium | reverse complement strand
CGAGGTGGTGCCCCCACCAAAAAAGTGTCCGAAAGGAAAAGGCGTTCGAGTCGTGAAAGTGTTTCGGAAAGTCCAGATATTGGTAGGGAAAGAATTCGAGATTCTCTCCCTTCACAAAGTGATAGTTCGTAGGATCGAAATCCGGCGGGGTCACAAGCGAAGTCGACCTAACTTCCTCCTTCAACGCCGCATGCGTGGCCACGAGCAAGCGGCGTACCTTGGCCATGATCTGCGTCTTGGCGAGAAAGAAATGCTGATCGGCCATTAAGGCCGCTTCTTCGTGAGTAAACTGTAATGGCATGGTCATCAATCAGCTAGCAGGATGCTGAAAAAGTCCGCCGGCTTTGTTCTCGCATCGCTCAGAAGCTCAACGTACCGAAGTGTACGCCTCGCCTCTTCGCTCGCTGCGGCCGCGCCGGACGGTCTTTTTGAGCATCCTGCGAACCGTTCTTGCGCCAGCACCATTCTTACAATCACAGTAGGATTTGGGCATAAACTAATTCTTCCCGCAGTCTGATAAAGAGGAGACGCCAAAAGGGTGCTGGCTATTTCTGATGTGTTTCGAATTGGGAGACCGTCAGGTCGTACTGCGCCCGACATTCCGCACAGCGGACCCACACCGCATCTTGAAACACATCCATCTCCCGAACCGACAGGGCGTGAGCATGGGAGACCAAGCAGGTTTTGATCGCCACGAGCCCATCCGGCTGCGCAAGCCCCGATTTAGGCAAGGAGGAATCCACCGCCGACGCCTGCCTGGTGACCGCGCTGGTGGTCACCCGATGCACCATGCGGCAGGAACTGCAAGTAAGTACCACAATGCGATCCGGCTCGACGCGTTTGACCGTCAGACAGAGCGGATGCACCGACCAACATTGTTGGAGAAAGGCTCCGCTGCGGAAAATCTCTGCCATCGACCGTCCTCACACCGAAGCAGGCTGAGGTCGAGGTTGAGCAAAGTCCCGACCTTTTATTCTCAGCCTTAACCTTCCAATAACGCTGGCGGACTGTTTCAGCATCCTGCTACAACGCCCAAAGTGCCAGCATCACCAATACGCCGATCACATAGGGGAGCAGACAAGAATAGAGCAGTGCCGCCCACGCACGGCCCGGCACCGCGTTGCGCGACAGTTGTTCCTTGTAGACAAATTCACGGGAGAGAATCAGCACCGTGAGCGTCAGCGCCAACGTCCGACTTGTCCGCGGCCAGGTGTAGGCGCCGCTGATGATGAAGTTCGCCGTGAAAAATCCACTGAAGAGGAGAACCAGCGGCGCCAGGACGAACCTGACTGTGTCGGAAATAAATGGATGCCAGCCAGGACGGGCTTCCACTGGGCTTGATTGTGAGTTGGGATTCACGACCCGACGGCCACTGAAGTCGCTACCTTCGGCGAAGGTGAAGGACTGTCCCCCTGGGCAGCACGGCAGGTCTTGCACACGCGAGGGCGGGCTTTCAGGAACGAGACTTTGCCGTTGGCCAGGCAACTGTAGTGGACAAAGTCCTCGCACAAAGCGCAACGAGACCAGCCGCCACTGAAAAACGTCTTATTGCGGTAGAGTTCTTCCTTGCAGACCTTGCAGTGCCGGGCTTCAATCCCCAACAGCATCGGCTCCCAAGTCCCGCCGCCTCTTCGGATACTCATGCCACGGAGTATAGCGAAGGCGAGAGGCGAGAGGCAAGGGGCGAGGGGCGAGGGGCATGGAGGAAGGAGTGCGGGGCACCGGATCTGCCAATCCAGCTGACGGTCTCTGGCGCACCTTCCCCCCTTACCCTTTGGGTCAGCGCCCGTGATTGATTCCACCGTGCCCATAAGCGAGCACCACCTTTTTTAACGAGGAGTTTCCCACTCCCTATTCCCCTCTTTGAGGAGTGGCCGAGACTGCCCTTTACTGCGCGCATCGAACGACCCTCATCCTTCTAAATGATCCTTCCAAGCTCGCTCGTTTCACTTTCCCAGGAATGGCACCCGTGTTGGTCCCACTGCGGCCGTCGAGCGAGCACATTCTGATCGTGCGCGCTCCGGGAGCAAGGGATCGGCACGGGTGTCATTCCACCCCTTTCATCGTGCGCGTTCTGCGAGCAAGAAGGGCACCTGGCCACTCCTTCCCCGCTCTGTTTGACAGCCTCCAGGCCATTTGTTACGCTCCGCGCCGGTCCAGCGCCTGTCGCGGCACACGTAATTTACCCCATGAACATCAAGGACTACCTCGAACAGAAGCGGGACGACGTGGATCGGTTCCTCGATTCCGTCATGCCCAACTCCACAACGGCGCCCACCACACTCCACGAAAGCATGCGGTACAGTCTCATGGCGGGAGGAAAGAGAATCCGCCCGATCCTGGCCATTGCCGCGGCAGAAGCGGTGGGACAGCCCACGCCGGGATTGATGCCGATCGCCTGTTCGTTGGAACTGATCCACACCTACTCCTTGATTCACGACGACCTGCCCGCGATGGACAACGACGACTTTCGGCGCGGGAAGCCGACGAATCACAAGGTGTACGGCGACGCGATGGCGATCCTGGCCGGCGATGCGTTGCTGACGATGGCATTCGATCTCTGCAGCCGTCCGGATCTCATGAAAGGCTGCGACCCGGCTCGCCAAGTGAGGCTGATTCGAGAACTGGCGTACGGCTCAGGAAACATGGGAATGGTGGGCGGTCAGGTGTTCGATATCCAGGCTGAGAATAAGGACATCGATCTTCCGGCGCTCCAGGACATCCACAAGCATAAAACCGGCATGTTGATTCGCGCAGCGGTGCGGATGGGCGCCATTGCCGCCGGCGCACAGGATCACCAACTGGATGACCTCACGAGTTATGCCGAGGATGTCGGACTGGCCTTTCAGATCGCGGATGATGTTCTCAATGTGACGGGAACGCGCGAGGAACTGGGCAAGAATCCCAACACCGATGCAGAACGAGGAAAGAAAACCTACCCAACATTCTACGGGGCCGACGGAGCCAGGAAACTAGCAGGTGACTGTGTGGCCCGCGCCATCGCGCGCCTATCCCTGTTCGGTCCGGCCGCCGACCCGCTACGTGAAATTGCATGCTATATCACGTCGCGGAAGAACTGACGTGAGGTGTGAAACGTAAAACGTGAAACGCAACCCTCTC
>DASVEA010000420.1:0-2099 GCA_036380815.1 Nitrospiraceae bacterium | reverse complement strand
GGTCGACTCCTCCGCTGGCGAGGGTCAAGCCGTCCGGTGCGAAAGCTACCGACCAGACTCCATGCGAATGGCCGCGAAACGTGGTCAGCTCCCGTGCTCCTGTCTTCCAGTATTCGAGGAAGTCGACTGGTGTGGTGCCCGTTCCCGACGACGATGGTGTGAGTTGGGAGGGAGTGGGGGCAAGAGGGGAAATAGTCTGTTCGGCCATGTTCAATAATCCTTACGAATAGAAGAAAGTGAAGCGGTCTCCGGAGACCGGCTTGATTGCAAACCATCGATTCGCGCCAGTATAATTTGTATCGGCTTAGGGTGATCGTAAGAGAAGCCTTGTCATCAAGTCAAGCAGGCTAGCAGGATGCTGAAAAAGTCCGCCAGCGGCGTTCTCGCGTCACTCAGAGGCTCAACGTACCGAAGCGTACGCCTCGCCTCTTCGCTCGCTGCGGCCTTGCTGGACGTCCTTTTTGAGCATCCTGAGGCTAATGTGACATCGGTCTCATCTTCAAGATTCCAACAGAGTATTGGGTATAAACCGAATTTTTCCGCAGCTGGCTAGCACGCGCCAAACGGACGGTTATGGAACTTCGTTTTCAACCCGCATTGCTGCAAGAGGTCATTGACTCCTTCGTCGAAAAGACGGAGCGGGAAGGCGACCCCACGTATTATAAAGAGTTCCACGAACTAGCCGACCCGATCTACGAGAAGTTTACGCTTGACGATCGTGAGAGTGAGTTCAAGAAGCTCTACCAGTATATGTTCGGGACCTGGGGATTTTCCGATATCATCCGCGAGGCCTTCAACGAATATCCTTTATTAAAAGAAAGAGTCGGAATCGTGCTCGTCAAGGGGGTGCTCAAGGAAGATCAGGAAGGCGTCGATATTCTCAGGAAGTGGGGATCCGTGGAGCACGAGCTGGCTCGAGAGTTCGAAGAAAAGGGGTTGAAAGGCGTCGGGATAAAGCTTATCCCACGTCGATTTTACGACCCTGCGCTTACGCGCTATTGCCGCCATGAATTGTTGCATATCTCGGACATGCTGGATCCGGTCTTTGGGTACGATCCGGATACCAAGGTCGGGCAAAATCCAGGCGAGGAAACCCTCATTCTCCAACGCTATCGCGTCTTGTGGAGTCTCACCGTGGATAGCCGGCTGACAGTAGCCGGCAAAGAGCCGATGCTGAGGAAGGAAGACCGGTTCAAAGAGTTTCGTTCCTGGTATCGCAAGATTCCCGCGCCGCAATTGAAATCGGTGTTCGAAGGGTTGTGGCAGACGAGTTTCTTTACCCACTCGGAATTGATCGAGATGGCGTCGGACACCTTGCGCGTGATGGACCGTGCCGTGGATGTCGAGGGGGGCGAGGTTCCGGAGACGGAAAATAAGGTCATGTTGATGCCGGGATTTCCCTGTCCTCTGTGCCGGTTCCCGACCTATTCATGGGTCGAGGATATGGGCAACAAGATCGAGACCTATGTACTCGATTTCATCCGCGAGAATCACCCTGGCTGGGATATCGAATTCGGGGCCTGCGACCGCTGCGTCGAGGTCTACAAGCTGCGCGCTGACGGCGTCATGTAACGGTGCACCACTGTGGCTACTGATTCACCATACAGACGTCGCGACTTCCTCAAGGATTCTGTCGTGTCCGTTGCCAAAGCGGCACAGGAATTTGCCAAACACCAAGAGGTTGTGCCGGAACAACCGGTTCCACCACCGGTGCGGACGGATTGGTTGCGTCCTCCCGGTGCCGCAGACGAGGCGCTCTTTTTGGAGCGATGCACAAAGTGCGGTGACTGCGCCAAGGTCTGTCCGTACGGGTCGATTACGTCACATCCGCAGGACGGGACACCGGTGATTTTTGCGGATCAAATGCCGTGTTATCTCTGCGAGGATGTACCCTGCATTGCGGCCTGTGCCACCGAGGCGTTGCTCCTTGTCGAAGGACGAGCGCAGATACGAATGGGTCTCGCGGTTGTCTCGCACCGAATCTGCACGGCAGGGCAGGGGTGCCATGCCTGCGCATCTAAATGTCCCACGGATGCCTTATCGATGGATTTTGACCGGCAGCGGCTTGTTGTGACGACTGAGCGTTGCGTCGGATGTGG
>DASVEA010000419.1:0-2409 GCA_036380815.1 Nitrospiraceae bacterium | reverse complement strand
AAAGCGAAGGCTTACTCCGCTGCCAGTGCGACATCGTCGCTTGCCTTTACCACGATTGCGCGGCGCGATCCCACTGAACAGGACATACAGATCGAAATCCTCTTCTGCGGTATCTGCCACTCCGATCTCCATCAGGTCCGTAACGAGTGGAGCGGGGTCATGCCCACTGTCTACCCCTGCGTCCCGGGCCATGAGATCGTCGGCCGTGTCACCAAAGTCGGATCCGCAGTCACGACGTTCAAGCCCGGCAACCTCGCCGCGGTCGGCTGCATGGTCGACTCGGACCGGACCTGCACCGAATGCCACGCTGGCCTTGAGCAGTTCTGCCGGAACCTAACCCTCACGTACAACTTTCCGGACAAGCACCTCGGAGGCGTCACCTATGGTGGCTACTCCGAGAGCATCGTCGTGGACGAACGCTTTGTCCTGCGCATCCCTTCCAATCTCGATCTCGCCGGAGCCGCTCCGCTTCTCTGCGCCGGGATCACAACCTACTCGCCCATGCGCCATTGGGGCGTCACCAAGGGCAAGAAGGTTGGCGTGGTCGGTCTTGGCGGACTGGGCCACATGGGTGTGAAGTTTGCTCATGCGCTCGGAGCCCACGTTGTTGCCTTCACTACTTCACCCAACAAGAAGGAAGACGCGCTCCGCCTCGGGGCTGACGAAGTCGTCGTTTCCCGGAATCGCGAGGAAATGCAGAAGCACGCTGGCAGCTTCGACTTCATCCTCGACGCAGTCTCCGCCGATCACGACATTAACGTCTATATCGAACTCCTGCGCCGCGATGGCAACATCACCCTCGTCGGCGCGCCGGAGAAGCCGCTCGCCGTCGCTGCCTTTGGCCTTCTGTTCGCACGCCGTAGCCTCTCCGGCTCACCCATTGGCGGTATCCCCGAAACCCAGGAGATGCTCGATTTTTGCGGGACCCATAACATCACTGCCGATGTCGAAGTTATCCCCATCCAGAAAGTCAATGAAGCCTACGACAGACTGCTCAAGTCAGATGTGAAGTACCGCTTCTCGATCGATATGGCTTCTCTCAAATCTGAATAAGCCGAAACATCTTTCCACCATCCTCATCTGCTACCTCACTGCTACCAGGACAGGACAAACCAGTCCAATCAACGCTCATGTCAGGAGCATCCTGGTTTGTAGTTTCTTGTGGGGTTAGATTGTCTGAGATTGGGTTATCGGAAATTCGTAAACCGCAGGTCGTCCGTTCAATTCGTATCGGAGGCACCAATTTCCCAACAGCCCGCAGGACCGTATTCGGACACGACCCGCATGGGGTGAACCCCTCGGTTGAGACAGGACTTAAGTGCCGGTCGTTCGTGTGTGCACGAGAAGCTTACTGCTGTAGCTCGATTTCTCGCCATACAATCGAGCCAACTACCTGCATGCCCTCCACTTCCACGATCACCCCCGGCTGTGCTGCTGCAAAGAATGCGGTGCGCCCAATGGGAGAATCGTCCGCCTTTCTGAAAGCCGTGTCAGGCAGTGGGGCGGTATCGACCGCCGTCCCTAGGATGACAATCGAAGGAGGACTCGTCGAACTCACCGGACCTTGAAGGACGGCAGTGCTGCTCGCGGGTTGTCGGGTGATTTCCGTGGCAATGACTTGGTCACCGAACGGCTCGCCCCGAACTGTCAGATGATCCCCCGCCGATAGATCGCCCATGCGAAGCGGCGCGCCCTGACCTTTGAACTGGGTTTGGGCATTGATGTGGACCACGGTGCCCGTCAACCCCGTGAGCGTCAAACTGCCGGATACCCCGTCCGCGGTATTCGCGGTGGCGAGGTCGGCTTCAATTTTGACGTGGCTATTTAACTCGACCCTTTTTGCGACCAGGATATTGCCGCTGACGTCGCCCTTGACTTCTACTCGGACACCGGGACCGAGGTCGGTCGCTGTCCCGCCTTCGAAAAGGGTCTGGCTATCGAATTGCACCAGTATATGACCGACGAGGAAGCCGTTTGGAGGGACAATCTGGCTGACGAACCCTTCGATTTCCGCGCGTTTGTTTTCTTGAACCCCGAACGATTCCGGTGCCACTGAGGTCGCTTGCAGGTGTCCGTCGAGTTGGCCTGGGGTGATCAGCGAAAACTGACTCCCCAAGAGGTGGACTGGAAGGCCGTTCCAGGCAGTGCCGGTCGGATTCGGCATCCCGGAAATGCCTGCGCCATTGTAGGAGACAGTCAGACGACCGATCTGAAATGTCTCAGATCCGGCATCATGGTTTTTCACCAGCCCTTTCAGCTCGAAGTCCGGTGCACCTGCTTTGCGGTCGATGAGTGTGGCGATCAGGACTCCATCGCCGGATACAAAGCCACTGACTTCCACCACATCCACATTGGGCACAAGGCGGGTCAGGTCTCGCCCCGGCACACTGTCGTCGATAATGGTGCTGT
>DASVEA010000418.1:0-6606 GCA_036380815.1 Nitrospiraceae bacterium | reverse complement strand
CTCGCACCTTCCTCAATATCCATTTTCTGACGTTCCACCAGCTGGCCCTCCGTCTGCGTGATGATCTCGCATCGGTCTCCGAGGCCAGTCCGGAACCGACTCTGCAACTGGTCGACGATTTCTTCTTCGAGCAATTGGTGCGGCAGGTTGTTCGGCGCAAGCTTCCAGGGCTCGAACCGCTCACACGATTGCCTGCCTCACCAGGAACCTGGAAAGGCCTGTGGGCGACGGTGCGCGATTTGAAAGACGCGGTGGTCGCGCCAGCGACGGCCTTGAAGGCCCTCACGGAAGGGGTGTTCGATGAGGAGGACCGAACCTGGCTCCATTCCATGTTCACCCTGCATGCGGCCATCATGGAAGCCGGCCGGTCACTTGGGGTCGGTTCTCCGGATGACCTGGCTGCCTCACTCGGCCGGGATCTTTCAGGTTCCTCCTTTCTGAACGGGATGCAACGGCTGTTCTACTATGGTTTCTACGACCTCTCGCAGGTCCAACTCTCGTTCTTCGAATCCGTGGTCCGCGTTGCCCCGATCACGTTGTACTTTCCGCTACAAGATGTCCCGGCCTTTTTCTTTGCACGCCAATTTTTCGAGAGGCATCTTCTCCCGCTGGCAGACACCCATGAGGATCAGCGTGGAGGCGGGGGACAGGATCGAGACCGAACCGGAACAACGGTGCTGGTCGAACTCTCCGTCACAAACGTCATCGGGGTCGAAGAGGAATTGGCGCGTGTCTGTCGTGAAATCCTGACCTTGGTCGAGGTGAACGGCTATCGTTTCGACGAAATCGGAGTGGTGGCTCGTACGCTGGAGCCATACCAGGCTAGGCTGCAATCGGTGTTCGATCATCATCTGGTGCCCTTCACCTCAACGGCCGGGCGGCCGCTGTCGCGCGAACCACTGGTCAAGACCCTCTTGCACCTCGCCTCGCTCCCACTCCATGATTTCGACCGTGCGGCCATGCTGTACGTGGTCACGTCGCCCTTCTATCACGCCCAGAGTGCCGGCTCAGCCAGAGCGAATCTCCGGCCTGATATCTGGCGCTCTCTCGTCTACACCTTGGGTATTACGAAAGGAGAAACGGAATGGCGGCGTCTGGGAGAGTCGGCGAGTTCCTCGATTCTACGCGATGCAGGGGCGGGATCTGACGAAGACGATGAGACAATAGTCGGAACATCCGAGGTGACTCAGCTCTCATACTTGTGGGAGCTCGTGTCGCAACTGATTCACGATTGCCGGGCGCTCCCTGCGCAAGGATCGATTGGGACCTTGACCAATGCATTTCTCGCGCTGGTGAAATCCCATGTTCACGTGCCTGACCTGTTCGCCGCTCCTTCGACGGAACTCCCCGAGCCTGCCGATCTCACCATGGTCGACTCGCTGATCCGATCCTCGTTGGCCCGACTTCTGGAATTGGACCCGCTTGGAGGGGACCTCTCATGGGAGGAATGGGTCGAATTGTTCAGGCGGGCATTGGACGAAACCAGCATCCCCATCGAAGTGGACCGGCACCAGGGTGTTCAGGTGCTGGATGCTATGACCGCCCGCGGCCGGACGGTTCGGGCGCTTTTTATGCTTGGCATGAACGACAAAATCTTTCCACGGTACGTGCGTGAAGACCCATTTCTTCGTGACCGTCAACGTGTCGTACTGGAATCGACCCTGGGCTACAAGATCGATGAGAAACTAGCCGGGCAGGAAGAGGAATTACTATTGTTTGAACTCCTCAGCCGCTCGGCCACCAATCGGCTGTACCTCTCCTACCAGCGCGCCGACGAATCAGGGCGAGTCATGGCGCCGTCCGGCTTCATCGCCATGGCAATGCGCAATCCACGATTCGTCGGGAGGCCCGAAGAAACGATCCCTCGACGGTTGACCCTGCGGATCAACGAACAGCCGTCGATTCAAGACCTGCTACCGGTCCAGGATTTGGCCTTGGGTTGCCTGTTGCTGGGCCAGGATGCGTTACCCGTACTCGATGCGATGGGCTGCGACCGGCCCCTCTTTGAACAGGGCCTCGCCACCTTGAAAACCATCGAGCGAGAATCCCCCGAACTTGGTCCGTTCGACGGCATGATCGGCGCACAGGCACCTGCCTTACCTACTGCCATGGAACGGAGCTTCTCGCCGACAGCATTGGAACGATATGCGACATGCCCCTTTCAGTATTTCGCAGAAAAAGTTCTTCGGTTAAGGCCTCTGCGACGGCGCCATCACGACCACCTGCCTCCCTTAATGCTCGGAACCCTTGTTCATAAATCACTTCGTGTGAGCTACGAACGGTTGGTACTGCTCCAGTGGCCGGATGACTTGCTGACCGAGGCCACGGTGCAATCCACGGTGCATCAGGCAGTGACCGATACGTTTGCCGCCCATGCCGCAAGCCAGGGGACGGGGCACGCCCTGCTCTGGACGCTGGCTCGCGAACAGGTGACAGAGTTGGTCACCGCTGCCGTATTTTCCGACCAGGCAGAGTATCAGGCAACCGGATTTCTCCCTGTTGCATTTGAAGTTACCGCTCAGGGGATCGTTCCGCTGGAGTCCGATGCGTCATCGGTTCCCCTGAAGCTTCGCGGAACATTGGACCGTGTCGATTATCGCGCTGAGCCTCCGGCGCTCCGTATCGTGGACTATAAATTTAAGCAGGGGAATGAGATCACCGCCGTGGATCGAAACCTTGCTCTATCGGCCGTGCGAGGATTTCGGCTGCAACCACCGCTCTATGCCCGCATGACGCTGCCGTCGCTGCCTGCACCAACCGAGGTCCAATTGCTTTTCCTGGCCCCGCAGTGGGAGCAGCCTGTCTCTCGCTCAACGTTTGACGCGGGTCTCTGGACCGGCCACACGGGTGACATGATCCGACAGACACTCTCCACATTGATCCAAGGCATCGCGAACAGAGAGTTTTTTATTCTTCCCGATGGCTATTGCGACTCCTGCGAGTTTTCGGGCGCCTGCCGACGCTACGATTCCATGGCCTGGTGGCGTTCCTATCTATCGCCCCAGGCGCGAGTCTTACGTCGGTTGAGAAGGCAGAAAGTACATGATGAGTGATCTACTGACACTCGCGGACTCCCAGGATCGGCTCCTGGCGGAAACTACCTGGGACCGCAATGTCGTGGTGGTTGCGGGAGCCGGGACCGGCAAGACCACGATCCTTGTCAATCGCATCCTCAACCTTATCCTGAGAGAGCCAAAGCCCTTGGCCATCACAGAGATCGTGGCCCTCACCTTCACCAACAAAGCCGCAACCGAAATGAAGCAACGGCTCCGCGCACAACTCCTTCGTTTGACCGAGCAGGCCGATGACATAATCACCATCTTCCGGACCCGCTACCATCTCTCAGCTGAACAAGTAGGCGAACGGGCCAGGACGGCGCTTGAGCAGCTGGAAAAAGCCCAGATCGGCACCTTGCACAGTTTTGCCGCGCACCTCTTGCGGCTCCATCCAATTGAGTCTGAAATCGATCCATTATTTCAAGAGGATGACGGGTCACGCTTCAAGGAATTGTTTCACTCATCTTGGGACCGTTGGCTGGACGATGAGCTCGGATCAGCCGGACCACAACATGACCGATGGCGACGAGTTCTGGGCGGGACGACCCTCGATGATCTCCAGCAGTTCACCGCTGCCCTCGCCGGGGATTTTGTGGACCTCGATGAGCTGGACCGCCAGTGCCGATCCCTCTCACTGGAGGGTGCCTTGCGTGACTGGGTCGCGGCTACGCAGGACCGTGCCGCCACTCTCCTTACTGCGCAGGATCGACCGAAACGGCGTAAGGTGGAACAGATGCTCGCCGCTGCAGTGCAGTCGCTCTCACTCTTGTTGGAATATGGGCCGCCGGGGCTCGCTCGCTTATCTCAGGAGGAACGGACTGTCTTAGGAAAAGACCTGGGAAAGGCGCCTGCCGGATGGGATGCGGCTTCGTTCCAGGAGGCGGTCTCCATCATCGGTCTCGCGCAACAACTCCTCATGGTCGACCAGTCATACTTTCAAGAGGTGGTGACGCTCGTACGACCCTTCCTCGATCTCGTACGACATGGGTTTCTCGCCTCTGGGTGGATCGCTTTCGACGGGTTGTTGGCACGGGCCAAGACCCTCTTGCGCGACCATCCGATCGTCCGTGCCCAGATCAAGCAGGCCTATCGGGCGATCCTGGTCGATGAGTTTCAGGACACCGATCCGGTACAGTACGAAATTATCCTCTACCTCGGTGAACGGGCAGGCAGCCATCAGACTTCGTGGCATAACGTGGACTTAGAGCCGGGTAAATTGTTTATCGTGGGGGATCCCAAGCAATCGATCTATGCCTTCCGCCGAGCAGACATCGAGGCTTTCGAACGAGTGGTGGAGAAAATTCGAGCGGGTGGAGGAGGTGTCTATTCCCTGGTGACGAACTTTCGCAGCGACGGGGCCGTGCTCGACGTCGTCAACAATGTCTTTGACCGGCTCTTCCAACCGGCAGAACATGTTCAGCCGGCCAATGAACGGCTGGCAGCCAGGCCTCAACGCAAACCAGAAGTTTCAGTCTCCGGAGCGCAGCTTCGCCTCGTCACGTCGGGAGATGACGACGAGGAATTCGATGTGCAGACTGCGACCAGGGCGGAGGCGGAAGCACTGGCGCGCTGGCTGAAGGAGGAGCTTCTCGCCGGCACGACGGTTACGGATCGCAATCGACGCGAAGGTCCACTCCAACCGGGACACATCGCCATGATCTTCAGAAAGTTGACCCACGCACAGGTCTATCTCGATGCCCTTCGCCGCTACGGCATCGCCTATATCACGGACGGAGAGAAGCATTTTTATCGGCGGCAGGAAATCATTGATGTGGTCAACCTCCTCCGGGTCATCGACAACCCGTATGACACGGTTGCGCTGGTCGGAATCTTGCGCTCACCCCTTGGCGGCATGACGGACCGGGACCTACTGGCTCTCCAGCTGATAGAGGGGCTGGACTACCAGCAACAGGATCGGCTATCCGCCTGGAACCATCCCCAGGCAGGAAGGGTACGCCGCCTCTATACGCGCTTGGCCGTACTGCATCAGCTCGCGCCCTTGCAACCTGTGCCTGACGCCATCGATCTGATCTTCGAACAACTACCCATACTGGAGTTGGCAGCGGCATCGCTCCATGGCGAGCAAGCCGTGGCCAATTTGCGGAAGATCAGAGAGATGGCCGAATCACTGGCCGATCGCCCCCATCTCACGTTGACCGGGTTCGCTAACCTGATGATGACCAGGGTGTCGGAAGAGCCGGATGAGGCGGAAAGTGCCCTGGCTGAGGAATCACTGGATGCCGTCCGCGTGCTGACCATCCATAAGGCCAAGGGATTGGAATTTCCTGTGGTGATTCTTCCAGGCTTGCACCAAGGGTCGAAGAATCCTCGCAAGGGGCCTTCCATCCATCATGATTGGTCGAGTCGGTGTTATAGCTTGCAGATGGGGGGCCGCTCGAATCTCGGAGCTGTGCTCGTAGGCATGAAGATGGCAGCGCGAGAAGAAGCGGAACAGCGGCGACTCCTGTATGTCGGCATGACCAGGGCGCGCGATCTGCTGGTTCTATCCGGCGGGCAGACCACTAAACCGGGGCATGACACCGTTTTTTCTCTGCTCGGAGAGGCGATTGAAGACAAGGAGGGCGCTTCGGCAGCTGACCAGGTCTGCATTGGAACAAGCAGGCTCACTCGTGTCATTACGCCGGCCACGGTGGCATCGAGACGGCGCAGCCAGGAACCCCTATCCCCGATGGCCTCTCAACCTGCCCTTGGTCCCTTTCTCATTCGCCGCCACGCTCGACAGGTTGAGTGGGAGGAACGCCGAACGACGCCGCGACAACTGACTCCTTCGAGCCTCGCAGGAGACAGATCAGAGGCCATTTTCCCGCAGACTGTGACAGGGCGTGATGCCGATCTGGCACGGCTGGTTGGAGTCTGTGCCCATGCGGTGCTCGAGCAGTGGGACTTCACCAGGCCTCGCGCTGAAATCTGCACTGTTATCGACCATGCCTGCCGCCACTTTGTGGCACAGGATAATCCTCAATTGATGGACATCGTCACAGAGGATCTCACCGTTCTCTTTGAGAACTTCCTTTCCTCCGAGCCGTACAAAAGACTGCAATGTGCGACGGTGCTCGGGCGAGAAGTCCCGTTCATCATGCCCTTGGGCTAGGTGCAGATGATGGAAGTGGTAATTGACCTTATTTACCGGTTTGACGACCGAATCTGGATTGCCGACTATAAGACGGATGATGTAGCGGCTGCGGACGTACAGAACAGAGCGGATTGCTACCGATCGCAGGTGGAGAGTTATTCACGGGCCGTTGCGAGTTCTTTAGGATTGCCGTCTGTCTCGTTTCAGTTTATCTTTTTGCGGCCAGGTGTCGCTGTTGATGTTTAGCAGGGTGCTGAAAAACTATTTCGGCACTGCAGAGTTTCGCTGGCCTGCCTCTCTGAGACAAGCCAGGTCTGTCTGGTTATCTGGTCTATCTGGTTTGTCTGGTTCAAGCAAATATTGACAATCATCATCGGATAGAAACCTCACGCCTCGACGGTGACGTCGCTACCGATTTGAGCCTGGCAGGCTAGGATGTACCCCTCAGCCTTGTCC
>DASVEA010000417.1:0-6505 GCA_036380815.1 Nitrospiraceae bacterium | reverse complement strand
ATTTCCGCAGGATGCTCAAAAAGACCGTTCAGCAAGGACGCAACGAGTGAACAAGGATGAAATTTCCAAGCTTGCTCGTTTACCTTGTCCCTAGCCCTAGGATGACCCGGATGAGTCCCCCACTGCGCGCGACTTTCTCACCCGCCCACCCACTGGCAGATATTTTTCACCCACCCGACCCTCCGATTGCTTCGCAATCGATTTCCCGGGACGTGCCAGTAGCCCGGGCGAGGGCCTTCCAATCCTCTATGTCTCTATGCCACTCTGTAGGGGAGTGGCCGAGGCTGCCCTTGACTGCGCGCATCGAGCGACCACTGTTTCATCGTGGGGGCTCTGCGAGCAAGAAGGGCACCTGGCCGCTCCCCGCTACCCTTCTTAGACCGCGCGTTGCGCGAGAACAGGGGACTCACTGGGCCATCCCTCCCCTGCTGGCAGACTTTTTCAACATCCTGCTAGGAGCCTGCCCTACTGCGCCGACTTGTGATCTGCCGTCTAATGAAATGTTTCTTATTTCATCCTGAAGGAATGGAGCTTGTGAAGTAGTAGGGGCACATTTGTTCACATCGGGGGTAGCGGTTTATATATTATTATGGACAAACGCGTTGTCATCTTTCTCGTTCTGTCGTTAGCGATCATTCTTGGATTTGACTTGTTCCTCAAGCAGATGGGGTGGCTTCCTGAGCCGCCTCCTGCTCAGGATGGCGCTGTCACGGACTCCTCCTCCGTGAAACGGGAACCAACTCCCGCCCCTGTGACAGGCAAGGACAGCGGTTCGACCGGTCTGAGCGTCCCAACCCAATCGGTGCATAAGTCCAACGCTCCCTTGGCGGATATTCCGCCACCAGCATCGGAACAAACGGTGACGGTTGAAACGGATCTCGTACGGGTCGAACTGTCGAATCGTGGTGGGGTGATTCGAAGCTGGGAGCTGAAGCGATATCATACGGCGCCTCCAGAAAAGAAGCCGGTGCAACTCGTTTATCAAGAGGGGAAGTTCAGAGGTCCGCTCTCGATTACGGTGGCGAATGCCGATATCGACAAGTCGTTTCGAGAAGGTCTCTATAATATTGAGAAAGATTTCACGAGTCTCGATGCTTCTCATCCTGTCGGGCATGTCACGATGCAGTTCCACGATTCAGTCACCCATCTCGGCGTGGAGAAAAGGCTGACATTTCATCACAACAGTTATGTGGTGGATGTATCGCTCGCCCTGGAGGGGGTGACTGAACCCTATGATGTCGGGTTGGGGACTAACTTCGGTATCGTGGAATGGGGTTCTGGTTTCATCGGTGTGATCGGATCGGCCTGGCGGGTTGACGACAAAATAGAAAAAGAGACGCCGGAGAAGGAGCTTGAGCGGAAGGGGGCGGTTCAGTGGGTCGCATTGCACGACAAGTATTTTCTATCGGTATTGATGCCGAAGCAGGGTGAGGCCGCGCTGGCCAAGAACGAAGGCGATAAGCTCGTGTCGGCTGGGGTGCGGATGGCCGCGTCCGGAGTTGCGTCCTCGGTTGCTCTTCAACTGTATGCAGGCCCGAAGGAACACGACACGCTCCGTTCGTTGAACGTGGGCCTGGAAGATATGATCGATTTCGGATTCTTCATCTTCGGCAGTTGGACTGTTGTAAAGTCGGTCGCTAAGCCGATCTTTTATGTGCTGCGATTCATCCATGGGTATACCTATAACTATGGGGTCACCATCATCCTGCTGACGGTGGCGATCAAGCTGTTATTTGCGCCGTTGCAATACAAGAGCTACAAGTCGATGAAAATGATGCGGCTGATCCAACCCAAGATTGCTGCAGTCCAGGAGAAATACAAGGGCGACCGCGACCGCCTGAACAAGGAGTTAATGAAGCTGTATAAGGATCAGAAAGTGAATCCGCTGGGCGGTTTTCTCCCGATGATCCTGCAGATGCCGGTCTTCGTAGCCCTGTTCAATGTCCTCTACACGACGATTGATTTACGCCAAGCCCCTTTCATGCTCTGGATTACCGATTTATCGGTGCAAGATCCCTACTATGTGCTGCCGATTATCATGGGGGCGACGATGTTTATCCAACAAAAGATCACGCCCACCACGATGGATCCAACACAGGCGAAGATCATGTTGGTGCTCCCGGTGGGCATGACATTCCTATTCGTAAATTTTCCTGCGGGACTTGTGTTGTATTGGGTGACGAACAATTCCCTGACCATCTTCCAACAATTGATCACGGATCGTTTTATGTTTCGCAACAAGGCACTCGTTTCGGCAGGGGCCGAGCAAGGCGGTGGCACGAACGCATAGGTGCCTATCAGCACGTTGCCCGCTACAAACAGTCCCGGTGGTGATGGGAGCGGCCACAGACTGTGGCGCGAGAAGCGCGCGACATGCGAGGAATTCGCGATCAATAGTTCGGGGTTAGAAGCTCTGAAAACTTCGGACCTCGAACCCGCTCCCTGCTCGCTCGTCCCGTCTGTCTCCCGCGACGATTCAAGGGAGTCAGATCTTCACTGAACTGCCTGTCTGGAACAACAGCAGAGTGCCACGCAGGATGCTCAAAAAGTCCGTCCAGCAAGGCCGCAGCGGAAAGGTAGGCTGAGGTCAAGGTCAAGCGAAGATCGGACTTTCTTTATCTCAACCTGAGCGTAACCTTTCAGAAAGCCGGCGGACATTTTCAGCATCCTGCCAGTGAAAGAGGCGTCATGCATGGCGGACTCGAAGACACGATCTGTGCCATTGCCACTCCCATAGGAGAAGGCGGCATTGGGATCGTTCGTCTGAGTGGCTCTCAGGCACTAGTCGTCGCTTCTCAAGTTGTCCGGTTGCGGTCTGGCGATCCCCTCGCCTCGGTTCCCTCTCATACGCTTCATCTTGCCGATCTTGTGATTCCTGCATCGGACAAGCGGAATGAAGCAAGAGTCCTGCATGAGCGCCCGCCCGTATCGGGCCTGCTCGATGAGGCGCTCGTCGTCTACATGAAAGCGCCCCGATCCTTTACAGCAGAGGATGTGGTCGAAATTCAGTCTCATGGCGGAACGTTGGTACTCGAAATGGTCTGCAAGGTATGTATTGAGTCCGGTGCACGGATGGCCGAGCCGGGAGAGTTTACGAAGCGCGCCTTCCTCAACGGACGGTTGGATCTCTCCCAGGCGGAAGCGGTACTCGATACAATCAGGGCCACATCATTCGCGGGATTGAATATCGCTCAACGCCAGCTACGAGGCGATCTCGCTCGCGAGGTGGAACAGGCTCGGACCTCTCTCCTGACGGTGTTGGCCCATGTGGAGGCTGGGATCGACTTTGTGGACGAAGATATCTCATTTCTTCAACGCGATGAACTGGTGCGTATCGTGAGGGAGGCGTGCGCGGTGGTTCAGAAACTGGAAGCGACTGCACAGGATGGGCGGATCTTGCGGGAGGGGGCGTGTGTCGTCATTCTTGGCCGCGCGAATGTCGGCAAGTCCAGCTTGTTGAACCGTTTCCTGAGGGAAGAGCGGGCCATTGTGACGGCCATTCCTGGGACAACGAGGGATGTGATTGAGGAATCCATCGATCTTGACGGGGTGAGAATTCGTTTGGTTGATACGGCAGGAATGCGGGAAACGGAAGATATCGTCGAGCAGGAAGGGATCAAACGGACGCGTGCCGCGCAGGACGAGGCAGACCTCTTGTTAGTGGTAGTGGATGGGAGTGTGCCTCTTACAAACGATGATCGGGAACTCTTGCGTGCGGTTAGAGATCGCAAGCACGTGGTGCTGCTGAATAAGGCGGATCTTGCCGATACGGCGGAGACGGATGCAGCGCTTGTGGGCCATCAGGCGTACGTTATTTCGGCAAAGACAGGTTTGGGGGTTGAGATGGTGAAGTCGGCCCTTCGCGCTCAGCTGATGTCCGGGGGCTTTGAGGCAACTGAGGGCGTCATGGTAACGAACGTGCGACATCGGGACGCATTGCGTCGGGCTGGTGAATCCTTGGGCCAGGCCCTTGAGTCCGTGCAGTGCGGGATGGCTGGGGAGCTTGTCTCAATCGATGTGCGCGCTGCAGCCGACGCGCTCGGTGAAATTACGGGCGCCATTACGACGGACGAGATCCTTGGTCGGATCTTTTCAGAATTCTGTATCGGCAAATAGGAATAGGTTGAACATGGGACAGGCGGTTGACGTCATTGTAGTGGGTGGAGGCCATGCCGGCTGTGAGGCCGCCTTGGCCGCGGCGCGCATGGGTGCGCGAACCTTGCTGCTCACAATGGATCGCAACCGCATCGCGCAAATGTCGTGCAACCCGGCGATCGGGGGAATCGCCAAAGGACATCTGGTAAAGGAAATCGATGCGCTGGGGGGGGAAATGGCGCGGAACACTGATCAAGCCGGCATCCAGTTCCGCCTCATCAATACGAGTAAAGGCCCGGCGGTACGAGCACTCCGCGTCCAATGCGATAAGAAGCTGTATCGAGACGCCATGCAACGAACGTTGAGCCGGCAGGCAGGACTGACGATCGGCGAAGGAACGGTCGGTCGCTTGCTGACGCATGCCGGGGCGATTGCAGGCGTGGTGACGGATCGCGGCGATCACATCCAGGCGAAGGCCGTTATTCTAACTTCAGGAACATTCCTTAAGGGACTTATTCACATCGGCTTGAATCATTTTCCTGCGGGACGAGCCGGAGAGGCGTCCGCCGAGCACCTGTCTGATTGTATGCGAGACCTGGGGTTCGAAGTGGGCCGGCTCAAAACCGGCACGCCTCCTCGCTTAGATGGGGCGACCATCGACTTTTCCGTGATGGTGACGCAGCAGGGCGATGATCCGCCGCCACCGTTTTCGTATCGGACCGACAGGATTGAGAACCGTCAGCTCCCCTGTCATTTGACCCATACCAATCGTGCGACGCATGAATTGATCCGGAACAATCTGGATCGGTCGCCGCTCTACAGCGGCATCATTGAGTCGGTGGGGCCGCGGTATTGTCCGTCGATTGAAGATAAGGTCGTACGCTTCGCCGATAAAGAACGTCACCAGATCTTTATCGAGCCGGAAGGGTTGGATAGTCGTGAGTTTTATCCCAATGGGATCTCCACCAGCCTGCCGGTTGATGTGCAGGCCGCGATTCTGAAAACGATTCCCGGGTTAGAGCAAGCGACTATGCTCAAGCCAGGATACGCAATCGAGTACGACTATTTTCCTCCACGGCAATTACATCCGACACTGGAGACTAAACTTCTGGCCGGTCTATATCACGCGGGACAGATCAATGGTACATCCGGATATGAGGAAGCAGCGGCTCAGGGTTTAATGGCTGGTATCAATGCAGTCCTGAGGTATAGAGGCGAGTTGCCATTAGTACTCGACCGGTCACAGGCCTATATTGCTGTTTTAATTGACGATCTCATAACAAAAGACGCACGTGAACCCTATCGCATGTTTACATCACGGGCAGAATATCGCCTATTGCTGCGCCATGGAAATGCTGATCTTCGATTAACTGATACTGGACGGCAAGTTGGGTTGATTTGCGACGAAGTCTATACAAGGTTTCAGTTAAAACAGCAAACAATTGAATCTGAGCTCGTACGCCTCGAAGAACTTCGACCAAGACTCACGGAAGCTGTTCGTGAACGCCTGGCGAAGGTTCAGATTGAGGAAATCTCCGGACCCTGCACAGCAGCTCAACTATTACGGCGCCAGGGGGCGAGCTATAAGACTCTGTTAGAGGCACTTGAGGTTAATCCAGTGCAAGATATTGAAACTGCTTATGAAATTGAGTTGCAAGTCAAGTATTCTGGTTACATCAAGCGCCAACTTCAGCAGATAGGTCGATTCAAAAATCTCGAAACGAAGCCTATTCCGCTAGCTTTCAACTACGATGAGACTCCTGGTTTTTCGCGAGAGGTCCTTGAAAAGCTAAAAAAAGTTCGCCCTGCATCTATCGGCCAGGCGTCGAGAATATCAGGAGTCACGCCAGCGGCAATTTCTCTTCTCCTTGTGGCGCTCCAAAAATACAAAGGTGAATTCCGTCACGATAGCCTTCAGGAAATCTCATACTAGACGAACGAACGAAGAGATTTTCACTATCCACTCCGGAATGTCTTGACCTCATCTGCTGATTCACGTAATTGTTCCACGTGGAACATGAACAAGAATTGTATGAATTCACTATTAGTTCCGTAAGGGAACTAGGGCTGACCATCGGAGATAGCCAGCTCGAGCAGTTCATGCGATATCTCTCTCACTTGATGAAGTGGAATAAGACAATCAATCTCACGGCGATCATCGATCCAAAGGAAATCATCATCAAGCACTTCGTTGACTCACTCGCTGCGCTTGTCGCGACAAGTTTTCCACAAAATGGCGTGGTGCTCGATGTCGGGTCCGGGGGAGGTTTCCCTGGTATCCCTCTTAAAATCGTGAGGTCTGACATGCGGCTGGTCCTAATGGAGCCAGTTCAGAAAAAATGTTCATTTCTCAACTCAGTGATCGGCCACTTAAAGCTTCAGGATGTGTCTACATTTGATGGCACCATCG
>DASVEA010000416.1:0-2799 GCA_036380815.1 Nitrospiraceae bacterium | reverse complement strand
GCCGCCGCTTGTGAGGCGATTGAGTTTCTCAAAAGGAAAGATCTCGGGCGGGGCACGTTCATTCCTCAGCAACCTCGATGGACGACTCGGGATACGGCATCTCACCAGTGGTGGCCCATGATGGAGGGCCAGCCAGGTGTGGTCGGACGTGCGGTTGATCTGATCCACGTGGAGGGTCAGCGCGAAGCGGCCCGTGACTATTTCTTTGATCGGATCGTGCTCGTCGACACCCTCAAGGACGCGACGGCATTGTGGGAACTACAGCCCTGCTCCGCTCCCGATGGGCCCATCTTCGTAACGCGTGCAGGAGAAGTCTTGGATGCTGCCGGGGTGATTACCGGTGGACAGGTCGGCGCAACGGGAGGCCTGTTGCAACGGCGTCGAGAGGTGTTCCACCTGGAAACTCAGCGCGTCTCGCTGATGGGATGCGTCGAAGAAGAGAAGCAGCGACGGGAACGATTGTTGGTGCAGGGACAAGAGTTGCGCGAGCAGAGTCGACAACTCGTGGAGTCGCTGCGGGACGCAGAAATGCGGGGGCTCTCACTACAGAAAGACGAAGCCGGGCTTCAACAAGTGTTGGGAGAACTCAACCAGAGGATCGAGACATTGATGAGTGATGCACAGCGAGGCTCGGCGGAAGCGCAGCGGCTCAATCATGAAACGCGCTCCGGCGAATCGCAGCTCGCACAGTGGCTCGGGGAGAAAGCCGGCCAGGAAGCCGGGCTCAGTCGTGTTCGCGAACGGGTGGGGCAGATTGATCACGACATGCAGGGGCTCCAGCAGCGATGTACAGAGGCACAATTAGTGGCGCAGGGAATCCGGACAACCCGTGAGCATCGCCATCACGATCTTCTCCGTGTGCAGCAACAGCAGCAAGACGCGATCGCACGCATTGAGACGTTGACTCGCCATGCCGAGGGGCTTACGGCCTCGATCGAACAGAGCCGGGTTGAACGTGAGCGCCAAGAGGCGAGTTGTCGCGAATTCGGTGAGTCGGCAACCCAGGTCAAGGCTCGGCTGGTCGAACTTCAAGAAAAACAAGCGCAGGACATGGCGGCGGCGCATCAGCTCGATGCCGGCTTGGAGGATGTTCGTCGGGCGGTGTCGTCTCTTCGCGAATCCCGCATGGCGGTGGAGGTCAAGAAGGCGGAAATTCGAATGCAATTAGGGACTGTTGAATCCACACTCTTGGGAACGTACCAGGTCGATCTTGCGACGCGGCTCGAAGCACCGGTTGTGGATATGATATCCGAACAGCTGTCCATCGGGAAGGAGTCGATCCCGGAAGGCCAACCGGCAGTCAATGAAGTTGCGCTACGGGAGCAACTGCAGAAGATTCGCGAGAAGCTCGATCGGCTGGGACCGATCAATTTGGCTGCCATTCACGAACATCAAGAGTTGGATGAACGGTATCGATTCCTGACGACCCAGGAACAAGATCTCTCCAGGTCCATCAGCTCGCTCAAAGAAATCATTCAACGCATAAACCGCACCACGAAAGACATGTTTGCCGGTACCTTTGCAGAGCTCCAACAGAAATTCAGTGAGGTGTTCGTGAAGTTCTTCCCCGGTGGTCGGGCTGAACTCCAGCTGGTCGAAGTGCCGGAGGATGAGACGGCAGAAGGGCGCGAATCACAGGAACAGGGCGTCGACATCGTGGTGCAACCGCCGGGCAAACGCTTGAAGAGTATGACCATGCTCTCGGGGGGTGAGAAGACCTTGACGGCGATGGCCCTGCTCTTCGCGAGTTTCCTGATCAGACCGACGCCGTTCTGTATTCTCGATGAAATCGACGCGCCGCTGGACGAAGAGAACATCGGGCGCTTTACCGGCGTATTGCATGAACTCTCCGAAGGTGCACAGTTCATGGTCATCACCCACAGCAAGCAGACGATGGCCATTGCAGACTCGTTGTTTGGGGTCACCATGGAAGAGCCGGGCATCTCAAAGATTGTCTCGGTAAGACTGGGCAACTTGCAGCCGGCCTAAGCACCGCAGATTGGCTAAAACATTCGTACTTCAGAGGACTTCCGCCTCTCTGTTTCTTGACGTCAGAGTAGGGTGTCTGCTATATAGCCCTAAATGAGCAGATCTACGAGCGTGGCGCTCGTAGTGCGAGCTTCATCGGGGCGAAGCGAGTCACCCGCGTTGTCCCATCCATCTACAGTTTTCTACAGACCAATACTACAATGAAGCTGATTCGAACGCTTCTGGATCGCCTATCCGATAGCCTCTTCGTCTCCGTTCCGGAGAAGCTGGGGCAGGCGACCGAGCTGTCCAACGTTCCGCCGCTGCGTCTGGTTTCGGACAAGTCCGTGTCCTCGGCACCCGTCGACGCGGCAACACGTCGCTCCACCAGCCATTCTATCAGTCAAGTAGATGTGCTCGACGACGCGATCCGGCGAAGTCAAGCCTGGTTTTTGTCCAGACAACATGCCTCAGAGGGGTACTGGGTTGCGGAACTCGAAGCCGATACCACGCTGACCGCTGAATACCTCTTGCTGCGGCGGTTTCTCGATCGGGTCGATCCCGAACGAGAGCGCCAGGCGGTCCGCTATCTCCGTGCCATGCAATTGCCTGATGGCGGCTGGCCGATTTTCTACGGCGGGTCTTCGGAGATCAGCGCCTCCGTGAAAGCCTATTTCGCCTTGAAGTTGAGCGGCATTTCGGCAGACGAGCCGTCCATGCTTCGGGCCCGTGACTGTATTCTGGCTCTGGGCGGTGTCGTGTGCGCAAACGTCTTCACAAAAATCACTCTAGCACTCTTCGAGCAGTATGATTGGAAGGGCATCCCCAGCA
>DASVEA010000415.1:0-5193 GCA_036380815.1 Nitrospiraceae bacterium | reverse complement strand
GAGTCCGGATCCTTCGCCCTGTCCCTTCGTGGTAAAAAATGGATCGAAAACTTTTGACAGATACTGTTTCGGAATGCCGGGGCCTGAATCCGCGACCGTGGTCACGACGGATGTATCGGACAGGGATGTCGAGAGACGCAGGATGCCCCGGCCCTTCATCGCCTGAATGGCATTCATCAACATATTCGTGAAGGCCTGCCTGAGCTGGTCGGGGAGGGCCGGCACGCAGGTGTCTCCCGCGTACGTTCTCTGGATCGCGAGTCCGGAAGCATCCATGCTGCCTGTGATGGTCGCGATGGCCTGATCGAGTTCCCGTTCGAGGTGGACCGGTTGCCGTTGGTCCGATGTCTCGCGGGCCGTGACGCCGGTGAAGTCTCGAATTATAGCGGCCATTCGACGACCATGCTGGACGATGTCGCGGGCATAGGATTTGACGAGGTCGAGGTTGGCTTCTTCTCCGATGGCTTCTCCCAGTCCGAGAATTCCGAAGAGCGGATTGTTCAACTCATGTCCGATTCCGGCAGTGAGGGTCCCCAGGCTGCCTGATTTCTCGGCCTGGATGAGCTGGTCTTGGAGGAGGCTGTCGTCAGTCGTGTCCCTGAAGACAAGACCGATCCGATCCTCTCCCTGGTTTCTTCCCGCCATATGGAACCACTGATAGTGATACCGTCGGGGGCCAATCTGAATCTCCTGTCGGTTGCTTGGTTCCGCCGCTCCCATTACGGGGGCTAACGGGTCACGGGCGGGTTTGACGACAGCGGCATCTTCTGCTCCGGATGCTGTCGCGACATTTTCTCCGCTCCGCGCTCGTCTGAACTCTTTTCGCAGATGCTCTCGTACAGCGGCATCGACGGGGAGTATATCGAACAAGGGGGTTGATTTGGTCGAATCAAGTATGGCCTGAAAGGAGTCGCGTCCGACCCGGTTGATGTACTGCACCTGTTCGTCTTGATCGACCATGAGGATCGGGGTTGGGACTGCATCCAGGATCTGGTCCGTCGAGTGAATCAGGGACTCCACTTGTTGCGTTTTGATGGTCACTTGATTGTTCAGGCCTGCAAAGGCGGCTTCCAATTGGCGATTCATTCGATTGAGTTCGTCGGCCAAATCCTGGAGTTCATCGCCGGTCTGAATGTCGAAGGGCTGCCGAAGCTCACCGCGCCCGATCAATTGTGCCGCTGCCTGCAATCGGCGCACCGGCATGACAATACGATTGGCCGCAAGGTAGCCGAGAGTCGTCATCAATCCGACGGCGATGAGACTGAATACGGCCATCCAGGTGAGGAAGTGACGAATCGGGGCAAAGAGTTCGTCAGAGGCTTGCCACACGAAGGTGTGCCAAGAGCCTTGGTCCAGATCGCTTTTGGTGGCTCGGCTGGTTTCCGGCATCGGGGCGAATCCGATAATAGAGGTTGATTGTCCGCCGTGGCCATCGCTCGGCGCACTGACCCAGCCCGGCTGAAGGGGAGTGACGAGGGGAATGAGCTGTGCATCGGAGAGTCGGACGCCGGTCGGCAGAATGGGACAGCTCATGACGATGCCGCGATGATCGATCAGCATCACATGTCCGGTCTTGCCGAAGCGAATGGGAGAGATCGAGGGCGAGATCAGCTCTTTGGCATCGATCACGCGATGGAGCACACCGACTGCTCCATAACGGATGCGATCCATAACGGGAAGCGAGATGCTGATGACATAGCTCTGGGCACGTTCGTCGAAGTGCACCTCTTCGATGAAGAGCTGGCCGATCCCGCGATGAGAGGCGCCGTTCCACCAGGCCGTTTCTTTATTGGCAAAGGGAGGCAGCGTGGTCAACGCAGCAACCAGGTTGCCTTCCATGTCGGTGATGTACACCATCTTGGTGGCAGCCCGGACCACTTGCGGTATCAGTTGATCGGCTTCGCTCTTGGCTCCCGAGACATATTCCTGAATGAGGCCGGCCATTTTATTTCCAGTGATGGCCTGGACTGCCGTTGGATCTTTGGCCTCCCATCCTTCTTTGAGCCGGTTCACTGACCGGCGACGCTCATCTTCCGTCATGTCCAGCAGGGCATCGCGCCGTTGCTCGAGCTCAAGGATAATCGCAGGGTCCGCCGCAATCCGTGCTGTCCGGCCGACTTCATCCGACATCAAGAGATCGACTTTTCGCGCAGTCTCCTCGGCAAGGGCCTTGAAGCTTTCGCCGCTGACGACCTGGATCTCGCGTGAGCCTTGCCAAAAGGCGAGACCGAGACCCACCAGGAGGGGAACCACCCCCACGAGCAGCATGGACAGAATTACTTTGAGTTGGAGCCCCCACCTCGTTTCAGAGCGAGACGCAGGACTTGCGGGATTCATGACAGACATCCTTGTGCGGCCGGCTCGGTGCTAGGAAAGGTCAAGGTAAAGGTCGTTCCCTTATTGATCTGACTGTCGACAGCAATCGTGCCGCGCATTTTGTTGACGATGGTTTTGACGTTATAGAGTCCCAGCCCCGTGCCTTTGCCGGGGTCCTTCGTCGTGAAAAATGGCTCGAAGATCTGGTGGATTTTGTCCGGGGCGATACCGCATCCTGTATCGGAGATTCGGACGTCAACCTGTCCGTCGAGGAGTCTGGTCTCAAGCGTCAGGGTGCCACCGACGCCCTCCATGGCATGCACCGCATTGGTGATGAGGTTGACGAGGACGTGCAGTAACTCGTCCGGATTACCTTTTACGCTGGCGCCGGGGTGGTAATGTTTGATCATCTCAATATCGTGAAAACTTGATGCGTAGCGTGCGATTTTCAGCGCCTCGTCCAGCTTTCCGTTTACAGATACCAGCACATCCTCCTGGGGGGATGCGCGCCGTGAGTAGCGGGTGAGGTCCCGACAGATGGCACTTGTTTGTTTGGCAGCTTTAATAATGTCCCGGGCTTGTTCGTGGACGGCGGTCAGGTCGCGTTCCTCTGCGAGGTTTTCCGCAAGGCCCAAAATGAGTTGCAGGGGATTGTTGATGTCATGCGCGATTCCCGCAGCAAATGAGCCGATTCCCGCAAGCTTTTCTGACTGGAGGAGTTCGGCTTCCAGCTTGGATTCATGCTGGACCAACTCCCACAGCAGCCGGGAGGCTGATCCACTGAGGATGTCTGCGGTAGGAGGTTTGTGGGCATGCAGATACGCCTCCATCTCCGGATCGCCCGTGACATCCATAATCAGGCTCACGCCATGGTTGCTGATCAGGTCTGGCATATTGGTGGTCACGGGAACCTGAAGCTCACGCGCACGCTGCAGTCCTGGGGCAGCAGCGTCACGGTCTGCAATGCCAATGATTTCAATCGACGGGATTTGGTGCAGCAGATCTAACAGCGCGCGACCGCCGCGACCTGCTCCCAAAATGGCGACCTTAGTATGGTCAGAGTTTTCCATGTCATAGCCGTGCAAGTTCCCGCTGTTCTATAGCTCGCGCGACAGCTGCTCTCAGTTTCTCTCCTTCGACCGGCTTGACGAGATAATCCACTACGCCCTGCCGGAGAAAGGAGGTCGCCATATCGGCATCCGGGAAGCCGGTCAGCACGATGAGCGGGACGCGAGGGTAGTTGCTTCGGAAGTAGGCAACGGCTTCGGCTCCATTTATTTTTGGCATACGAATGTCGCAGATGACCACGTCGAGGAGGAGCCGGTTTTCGCCAAAATTGATGACCTCGATCGCCTTCTCGCCGTTTTCCGCTTCAAGGACCTCGTAGCCGGCCTTCTGCAGAGTCATCTTCACGACTTTGCGAATATCGGGCTCGTCGTCTACCACGAGCACCCGTCCCTCGCAAGCCTCTCCCCCGATGAAGAATCCGGACTTGAACTCACTCTCACTCATGGCATCCTCCTTGGTTGATAAGTAGATGTGGCTGCATCATGGTCGGCTCACATGCTCTTGCTTCATGTAAAGCGCAATGCGTGTGCCAGCATGGCTATGCAGAAATGGCTCAAATTTCCCTGCAAAGAGGAGTCTTATGGGCAAGCGGCATATGGTAGCCATGGTTGATATCCACCATCATGTGCTGAAATCCACCACCAGCGGCAGAGGCCGCATGGGCGATACGCAGAACCGTCGGTCTATCTGGTCTGTCTCGTCTGTCTGGTTCATCTGGTTAGTCTTGTCCAACCAGATCGACCAAATCGACCAGACAGACCAGATAGACTAGACAAACCGCGAATTGCCTTTGGGTCTGGCGCTGAGGTATGGTTAAAAACAGGAGATCAGTGAGGGTATGATTACGCCGGATGTTTTGACAGAATACTTGCGCCGGATGATGCCGGACGCCGCGGTCACAGTCTCGGACCGGACCGGAACGATGGATCATCTCAAAGTGGTGGTGATCTCGGCAGCCTTCGCAGGCAAGAATCTGCTGGATCGGCATCGTTTGATCTATCAGGCGTTGGATGTCCCATTGAAAGATGGGCGGATTCATGCTCTAGAACTCACAGCCCGCACGTCAGAAGAAGCCTAGCAGGATGCTGAAAAAGTCCGCCAACTTCGTTCTCGACTCATCGAAATCCTCAACGTACCCCAGAGGGTACGCCTCCGGTTTCGACTCGCCTGCGGCCTTGCTGGACGGCCTTTTTGAGCATCCTGCGTGGTATTCTTCCATTTTCTACATGTGCAGACCATCGAAGTTCTCGCGTGCCAACGTATATTTTCCACAACCTGTTAGGGGGCCGACCCATGGCAGATTCCATTCAAGAAGAAATTAACAAGGAAGTCGCTGCGCACAAGATTCTGATCTACGGAAAGGGCACCAAACAGATGCCCATGTGCGGGTTCACGAAAGAGACGATGCAGTTCTTTGACAAGTACGGATACCCGTATGAACTCATCGACGTCCTGTCTCAACCTACCAAGCGAGATGCGCTCGTAAAGATGACCAACTGGCCGACTCTCCCCAAGGTGTTCATCAACGGGCAGTTTTACGGCGACACCGACATCCTCGATCCCATGGCAGCCAAAGGTGAGATAGAGCCGCTGCTGAAAAAAGCATTCGGGAAATAGAGCAGTCGAAAAAATCGGGATGGTCAGGAAGGGCGTCTGCCAAACTCTCCTGCTCGCGGAACGCGCACGATCAGAATGTGCTCGTTCGACGCGCGCAATCGAGAGTTCGACAGACGCTCTTCTTATTTTTTATCACACTGCGGCTTGGGAAGGAGGGAGGGGAGGGCACCCACGTTGGTCCTGTGCTCCCGG
>DASVEA010000414.1:0-6441 GCA_036380815.1 Nitrospiraceae bacterium | reverse complement strand
GATGATGAGATCCGACACGCTATTTGATTCCAACGTTACGCAGGAGGCTCAAAATGACTGTCCAGCAAGGCCGTAGCGAGTGAAGGCCCGAGGAGGTACATACCGCACTTCGTGTGGGCCGTTCGCCCCTAGAATGGATCTTGGCGAACGGAAAATCCCCTCCAGTGCTTCCGACCGCCGAGAAGCCTCTCTTCAACGTTGAGCTTCTGAACGAAGTGAGAACGCCGCTGGCGGACTTTTTCAGCATCCTGTTAGGGTTGTCGCCCCCCATTGAGGGAAGCTCATGCTGCCGTCCCTCACCGTTGCCTTCATCGCCGGGCTCCTCGTCGGATCACAGATTCCCTATTTCCCCCTGTCCACCTCGTTCCTACTCCTCCTCACTGCACTAGGCACCATCGTTCTCGAACGACTCAATCGGTTCTCCCTCCGCCAAGGGAGTTGTCTCTACGGAGCTTTGTTAGTGGGAGTCGTCTATTGGGCGGTGGCCGTCAACCTGGCTGCCCATGACCCGATGGTCGAGCACTCGTCCGATACGGCAATTGAGATGACCGGTCGTATCGTGGCACCCGTGCAACAGGCGCCGGATCGACTGGTCATGATCATCAGGTCAGATGATCCATTTGATGCATCGGGAGTGACCAGACATATTCGACTGACATGGCGAACGCCGGAGCGATTATTCTTCCAAGGCGATCGAGTCGGCTTTCGGGCGATGATGCGCCGCCCGAGCGGGTCATTGAATCCTGGTGGATTCGACTATGCGGTTTATCTTGAGCGGCAAGGGATTGATGCGATCGCCACGGTGACCGGACCCGAGGCGGTGCAGTTTCTTGAGTCTGGGCGTGCACATGCCTGGTGGGCGATCTGGAATCAATTCGATCGGTGGAGGGGCAGTATCCGTCTCGCCGCGCTGCAAACCCTTCACCAGCCTGAGCTGGGACTCTATGCGGGCATCATCATCGGTGATCGAGGGTATTTGGATCCAGATCTGCGTGATCAGTTCATGGTGACCGGGACGGTCCATCTGCTCTCTATTTCAGGTAGCCACTTGGGCCTCGTCGCACTGCTCATCTTCGCGGTCGTCAGATGGGCGATGATTCTGTTGCCTGCGGATTGGCTTCTTGCGCTGTCTCGGAGAATCACACCGACTCGGATTGCCGCTGTCTGCACGCTCCTTCCTGTCGCAGGCTACGCCTGCCTGGCCGGGGCGGAACTGGCTACGATGCGGTCGTTGCTGATGGTGACTGTGGGGCTGAGTGCGATCTGGCTCGGGCAGGAGCGCCGTCTGTTCCATGCCCTCTCTGCCGCCGCGGTGGGGATTTTGCTGCACGATCCACAGGCGCTGTTCGATATCTCCTTTCAGCTCTCCTTTTTGTCTGTCATCGCCATTGCAGGGTGGCTCTCGTGGCCGTCCGCGGAAGAAGTGGAGGAGCTGCCGAACGCCTCGTCGTTCCTGAAAACCTGCGCTCGATGGGGGAGAGACTCTGTGGTCATGAGCGGGGTGGTCACAGTGGTGACCATTCCTCTTGTTGCGTACTATTTCAATCAATTGCCCTGGCTCGGTCTTTTCACCAATGTGGTGGCCGTTCCCGTGGTGGGGATTCTGCTGGTTCCGATTGGACTTGGTACTGGAATCTGGCAGATCGTGGTTGGGGGAACCATGCTGCCTTTGGCTTCGCTGAATCAATGGCTCCTCGAACACTTTGTGGCTGCAATCCGTCTGATGTCGATGCTACCTGGAGTGGAATGGCATGTCGCGGCCCCTTCAGCTCTCACCATATTGTTGTTTTATGGTTGTCTCGTATTGCTGTGGCAACGAGTGGGCGGCGCGGTGTTCCGGTTGGTAGCAGGAGCGGGTGTACTATTGGTATTGCTGTGGTGGGCCTGGTCCCCACGTATGTTCCTTGATGGGGACCACTTCCGAGTCACGTTCCTGGACGTCGGGCAAGGTGATAGCACAGTCGTTGAGTTGCCTGATGGACAGGTGGTGTTGATCGACGGAGGGGCAACGTATGAGCGATTCGACATGGGCCGTGGGGTGGTGGCTCCGTTTCTCTGGAACCGGGGGATTCGCACCATCGATCAGGTGATTGGCACGCACCCTCAACTTGATCATGTCGGAGGCCTCGCCTGGGTGGTCCGACATTTTCGCGTGAAGAACTACTGGGGGTCGGGAGAGACCCGCGAAGAACTGTTCTATCGACGACTGCAGCAGTCATTGACTTCTCAAGGACTACAAGAAGGGGTGGCAAGCGAAGGACAGGAGATCGTGTCATCCGGCCCCTGTCGACTGGTGGTCCTCAACCCACCAGCCGATGAACATCATGATGTGCCGTTGCACGATAGCCATGTGGATGGGCATGTGTTGAATAATCGTTCTGTGGTGACGCGTCTGACCTGTGGCAACCATACGATGCTCTTCGCTGCGGATGTCGAGCGAGATGGCTTGTCGCGGATGACGCGCTCACCGTCTCACGGTCCAATCGAGGTTCTCAAGGTGCCTCACCATGGGGCGGTGAGTTCGTTGAATCGTGACTGGTTGGCATCGTTGCGTCCCCAGTATGCCGTATTTTCGGCAGGCCGCCATAATCCCTACAGACACCCGGCCGTTGCCGTTCTCGATGCGTATGGGTCGGAAGGCAGCACGGTGTTGCGAACCGACCGAGACGGCGGAGTCTGGTTTACCGGAACAGTCTCCGACACTGCGCTTCACCTGCATCGAGCGAGTGAGTTGGTGTGGCAGCCGACGGACAGAGCCTCGTGCCTGTGGGCCTGCGAACTGGCAAACTGGGCGCGGATTTGGAAACAATGGCGTGACCCTCATTAACCATCGTTTGGGCAGCCTGTCTAGGAAAAACCCGGTCAGTCTGGTCTATCTGGTTAGTTTCGTTCAACCAAAAAGCCAGACAAACCAAATAACGGTCTTACTCTGCTGGTGTTGACTCTCAGTTCAGTTCGAGCGACTGAGAGAGTGCACATTTCACGTCTTGGCAAGTCGAAATTTGTTTCTTATTTCATCAATCAGTGAAGGTTTAATGGCGGAAGGCCTCAATTTTGTTAATTTTGGATCACTTGCGAGCAAGGCATAGCATGTGCACACATTCATGCTGGCTTAGCGCATGTGTGTCCAATTTTTAGGGGGGCTAGCGTATGCCAAATCTCGTACGAATCGTGATTCAGTTACCAATCAATCTCAAGACCCAACTCGATAACCTGAAACAGCAGGGATACACGACCAGTGGCTTCATCAGGGCCGTGTTGGAACGAGAGTTTGCCAAAAGGGAGGAGAAACCTGTGACGGCCCTTCCAGTTGGGAAACGAGTGAATGGCCGGTAGCCGCTACTGCCCCCTTGCACTGCATCCCAGTTCCCGCTACAAGATCCCTCCATGGTTCCCACCGTTGAATGGAAAGACGGCGCAGTACGTCTGCTTGACCAAAGCCGGTTGCCGGAGTCCGTCGAGTTTCTGGACTGCCTGGACTATCCGGCCGTCGCCGACGCAATTCGCAGCCTTAAAGTCAGAGGAGCCCCGGCGATTGGTGTGACTGCAGCGATGGGGGTCGCACTTGGTGCCCAGGCCGTCGTCGCATCTGACTACGAGGCCTTCGCCAAGGCGGTACTCGTGATCTGCGATCACCTTGCGGCGACGAGGCCGACGGCGGTCAATCTGTTTTGGGCCATCGAACGGATGAAACGCATGCTCGCCTCGCTACGCACACAGCCAATTGTGTCCATCAAGGCCGCGCTGTTGAAGGAGTCACAAGCAATTCTCGATGAAGATATCGCGCTCTGTAAGGCGATGGGACAGCACGGAGCGGGACTCATTGCGAGCGGTCAAACCGTCCTGACCCATTGCAATGCCGGTGCGCTGGCGACAGCCGGCTATGGAACGGCACTGGGTGTCATTCGCGCCGCCTGGGAGCAGGGGAAAATGGTTCAGGTCATTGCAGATGAAACCAGGCCAGTCCTCCAAGGTGCGCGGCTCACGGTCTGGGAGTTGATGCAGGACAAGATTCCTGTGACGCTCATTACGGATAATATGGCCGGTGCACTCATGCGGCAGGGGAAAATCCATCTCTGTATCGTGGGGGCTGATCGGATTGCGGCAAACGGGGACGTGGCGAACAAAATTGGTACGTATTCAGTTGCGGTGCTGGCGAAAGCCCATGGGATTCCCTTCTACGTGGCCGCGCCCTATTCCACGATTGATTTGAAGACAAAAACAGGAGCGGACATTCCGATCGAACAACGGAATCCCCTAGAAGTCACCACCATTCACGGCAGCCATCCCATAGCACCAGCCGGAGTCACGGTCTACAATCCCGCGTTCGACGTGACGCCGGCGGAATTAATTGCGGGGATTATTACTGAGCGGGGTGTATTTCGCCCGCAGGATCTGGCTGCACAATTCGGCTACTAAGGCTGGCGCTCCCTTGCATGGCATGTAGCCCAACCTTATAATGGCCCCGTCATTATTGCCATGTTTCCAAATTAGACTGGAGGAAGACTTCAAGCAATGAGCGAACGAACTTTGGCCATCATCAAGCCTGATGCGGTGAAGAAGAACGCGATCGGTGACATTATTGCCCGCTATGACAAAGCCGGCCTGAAGCCGGTGGCCATACGCATGATGCAATTCTCCAAATCGACGGCAGAGGGGTTTTATGCCGTGCATAAGGCCCGTCCGTTTTTCGATAGCCTCTGCACGTTCATGTCGTCGGGTCCGGTCGTGGTGCTGGTCCTGCAGGGTGACAACGCAATCAAGAAGAATCGGGAGTTGATGGGTGCGACCGATCCTGCCAAGGCGGTGACGGGCACGATTCGCAAGGCCCATGGGACGAACATCGAATTTAACGCCGTGCATGGATCCGATTCGCCGGAGACCGCTAGGTTCGAAATCGGATATTTCTTTCCCGAAATGGATCTCGTCAAATAAGGACACCTGTCGGCAGGCGTGAACGGCTGTGCTCTTTTCCGTTCATCGTTGGCCGGATGTTGTGAGATGGAATTTGTGTGTGCTGCTCTTGGTGCTTTCGGGGTGCGCCGATCTGGAGCCCCGATTCCCACCGTCGGCGCTACCTGCCACGTTGGGTGTTGATCCAACACTGGATGCTCAGACGCGACTCCTTGAGTCCGCCTATCGTGCCTTTGTACAAGAGCGCTATCCACTTGCATGTGCACTCCTCCAACGATTTGTTGATTTCAATCCGGACTCTCCCAGGCTAAGTGAAGCTCGGTGGTGGCTCGCGCGTTCATATGAGGAACGAGGGGACCTCCCAGCCGCGCTGGCTGCCTATCGCGACGTGGTCGGGGCGGCACCGCGATCGACCCTGCGCGCCGGCAGTTATGAGTTTCACGCCCTCAATCGGCTGGACGCATTTCGCCGGAGTCTCGGCCCATCGTCTCTGTTGGAACGGCGGCAGATTGCGCTCTGGCTGACGAACGAGGACTGGCTCACGATTCCTGATGTCGGGCGATGGATTGCGCAACTCGCTGACGTAGGAGTGACATCGTTGATTGTCGAGGCGGGAGCCCCTTCTCGTGAGACGATGCAGTCAGCCCCCATGGGGGTGTACTTTCAGACGTCGAAGGTCCCAGTCATCGAGGATCTTTTTACGGTGATCGTGCCGGCCGCCCATGCCAAAGGGATGGCGGTGCTAGTGTCGCTCAATCTGCATGACCCATTATGGACGACGGTAAATCCTAAGTGGGGCCTCGCCATGGCCAACCGGACAGGCCAGCTGTTTCAGCCGGTGGGTCGTGTGGATGTAGTCCATCCTGACTATCAGCGTCTCGTCAGTGAGGTTGCACAGGATTTGTTGCGGACAGAGATTGATGGGTTGGTGATTGAGGCCAGGAAGGCCAAGGGATTTGCCGAAGAATGGAGTCCGACTTCGCGACGGATGTTCGAAGGGCTTTTTGGACCGTTATTTGATAGCCAAGATCAACCTGTTTCGCCCGACGCATGGCGCTGGGTCGGATGGAAGACAAGGACCTACCTTGGATTTGTGGCGCGATTAGCCCAGCAGTTGCGACAGACGCGACCGGGATTTCTGGTTGCCGTGGTCGTTCATGAGCGCGCGGTCTTCTTTCCAGTTGATGCCTTGACGGAGTATGGCGAAGACCTGCTCGAAACGAAGCAACATGGGCTCCACCTGGTCGTCCAGCCAGGGGCGGGCATGACCGAACGATCGGATGAGCAAGGGGCGAGGATGGAAATGGTGCGACAACGATTGGCGCCGACGGCTGGGGATGAACGGCAACTCTGGCTGGGCGTGACCCTTGGTTCGCCGGATCCATCGTCTCTCGTGGCAGTTGTGAAAGCCATACTCGCGACGAAATTAGGGCAAGCAGGGACGCATTTGTTACTGATGAACAGGCTGTCGTTTCCTTGACAAAGGAAGTGTGGACGACTACGATCCCGCGATAAAAATCTGCTAAT
>DASVEA010000413.1:0-2034 GCA_036380815.1 Nitrospiraceae bacterium | reverse complement strand
CGTCGTCGTCGGTGAACTGATGGGGCAGGACACCGCCAAGGAACGGTCCGTGTTCGGCGAGACCCCGAATCTAGCCGCCCGTCTCCAAGCACTGGCTAACCCCAATCAACTAGTCATTGACCCGGTGACGAAACGTCTTGTCGGACATGAGTTCGAGTTCGCGGATCTTGGCGAGTTTTCTGTTAAAGGGTTCGATACCCCCGTCCACGCCTGGCAGGTGCTGAGTCTCCGGGTGTCGGCCAGCCGGTTTGAATCCTATCGAGCCAGCCACTTAACCAATTTCGTGGGCCGAGAACAGGAGCTCGCACTCCTGCTGGGCCGCTGGCGCGAAGCCATCGACGGCGAAGGACAGGTCGTGCTCCTGTGCGGTGAGGCCGGCATAGGAAAATCGAGAATTGCCCGTAGTCTGTGTGACCGCCTCGCCGAAGAGCGGTACCAGACGATTCAATTTCAATGTTCACCGTACCACACCAATACGGCGCTCTATCCGGCGACCACTTTTCTGCGGCAGGCCGCGGGAATGACCAGTCAGGACAGTGCCCAGGCACAACGGGAGAAGCTCGACGGCATGGCTTGCGAAAGCGGAATCGAGAACCAGGACACGGTGTCATTGCTGGCGGATCTGCTCTCGATCCAAGGAGCGCACCGGGACCCGGCGCTCACTGTGTCATCCGAAAAACGCAAGGACATGACGCTGGAAGCCCTCGTGCAGTATCTACAAGGGCTCGCCGATCGTTGCCCCGTGTTGTTCATTATGGAAGATGCCCATTGGCTGGATCCCACGACGTTGGACCTCATGGCGCGAATCATCGACCGCGTTCGGCAGATGCGCGTGTTGTTGCTGATGACCTTTCGCCCCGAGTTCAAGCCGGTGTGGGCGGACTATAGTCACGTGACGTCCCTGACCCTCAGCCGGCTTCCACGTCGGCAGAGCGCCGAACTGGTTGCGGCGATGACAGGAGGAAAAGTGCTGCCGCCCGAGGTGCAGCAGGCGATTCTGGCGAAGGCCGATGGCGTGCCCCTCTATATCGAAGCGATGACGGAAAATGTGCTTCAATCCGGGCTGCTCACTGAGGGAAATGACACATTTACCTTGAAGGGCCCCTTAAAGGGATTGCCCATTCCGGACAGTCTGCATGCGTTGCTCATGGAACGGGTGGACCGATTGGGACCGGCCAAGGAAATTGTCCAAACCGGGGCCGCGATCGGGCGTGAATTCACCTATGAGCTGGTTCAGGCCACGGTCGATGTGACGGACAGCCAGTTGAAAAAAGCACTCGACCTGTGCGTCGCGTCCGGGCTCGTGTTCCAAGAGGGCGAGATTCCCCTTGCGACCTACCACTTTAAGCATGCGCTCGTCCAAGACGCGGCCTACAGCACCCTCCCCAAGAAACCCCGGCGAATACTCCATGCGCGCATTGCCAACACCCTAGAGAGCCGGTTCCCCGAGCGTGCAAAAGTGGAACCGGAACTTCTCGCGTATCACTATGAACAGGCGGGATTGATCGGTCAGGCCTTGGAGTATTGGCATCGTGCGGCTCGTCGAGATGCGGAACTATCAGCCACTATCGAAGCGCTCAATCATTTTAACAGAGCGCTCGATGTGCTCAAGGAGCTGCCGCAAGGCGTGGAGCGGAATGCCTTGGAGTTGGAGCTCCTCCTCGCACGCGGAGCCCCCTTGCTGTCCGTCAAAGGCTATGCATCCGACGACATGGAACAGAATTATCGAAGAGCGAAGGATTTGTTGCAGGAGCACAGCGATTCCGTGCATCAGTTTCTAGCCATTCGGGGATTATGGGCATTTCATCTGGTCAGAGGGCACCTCGCCAAAGCGCGCAGCCTAGCCGAAAATCTCCACGCGCTGGCTCACCGCGAGCAAAGCTCGGATCTAATGATTGAAGCTCACCATGCTTTGGGTGTGACCTATTTCTTTCTTGGCCGGTTTGACGAAGCCAGAACCCATCTGTTCGCTGCAAAATCCCTTGATGATCCGAATCAACAGCGTTCACAGGACTTCTTCTACGGCCAAGATCC
>DASVEA010000412.1:0-2708 GCA_036380815.1 Nitrospiraceae bacterium | reverse complement strand
CTGATCATGACGCATGTCGGAACGGCGTTCATCATCCTGGCCTTCTTGATCTTCTTCCAAGCAGGCGGGTCGTTCTCGTTCGAGGCCTTCCGGCATCCGGAGCAGCCTTTGTCCGAAGGGATGAAAACTCTGGCGTTTCTGATGGCCCTGATCGGCTTTGGTACCAAGGCGGGCATTGTGCCGCTCCACGTCTGGTTGCCGTACGCGCACCCGGCGGCGCCGTCGCATATCTCGGCGCTTATGTCGGGCGTGATGATCAAGACCGCCATCTATGCGCTCGTGCGGGTGTACTTCGATTTTCTCGGAGGCCAGTTCCCTTGGTGGTGGGGATTTGTCGTGCTGGCCATCGGCGCGGTATCGGCTTTATTGGGCGTGATGTATGCGTTGATGGAACATGATCTCAAAAGCCTGCTCGCGTACCACAGTGTGGAGAACATCGGCATCATCCTGTTGGGCATCGGCGCCAGCATGATCTTTCAGACCTATGGGCTCACAGAATTTGCTGCCCTGGGGTTGCTGGCCGGGCTCTATCATACGATCAACCATGCCATGTTCAAGGCGCTGCTGTTCTTAGGCGCCGGCTCGCTGCTCTATGCCACCCACACGCGCAACATGGAGGAGTATGGCGGCCTGCTCCGACGCATGCCTTGGACCGGGGTCTTTTTTTTGATCGGGTCCGTGTCGATCTCCGCCTTGCCTCCCACCAATGGATTTGTCAGCGAGTGGCTGGTCTTCCAAAGCCTCTTCCTCAGTTTTCACCTCCCAACCGTTTTGCTGAAACTCATGCTTCCGCTTGCCGCGGCGATGCTGGCCCTGACCAGCGTGTTGGCTCTGACCTGCTTCGCCAAGGCATTCGGGATTTCTTTTTTGGCATTGCCACGGAGCTCCCATGCGCGACAGGCGGAGGAAGTGCCGATCACCATGCGTATCGCGATGGGCATGCTGGCGGTGGTCTGCGTGTTGCTCGGCCTCGCGCCCATGGTCGTTGTCCCGATGTTGGACCGGGTGGTCTCCCCATTTGTGGGCCTGTCGATCGAGGGAAAAGTGTTGGCGCTGGATGGCTGGGCGCTGGCCCCGGTGAATGTGGAATTCTCCAGCCTTTCGCCCATGGCACTGGCGCTCCTCCTGATTACCTTGTCCGCACTCGGACTGTTGCTCGTCGTAGCATTCGGCGGTCTGGTGAAGCAGCGGTATTACAAGACCTGGGGCTGTGGGATCAACCTCACGCCCCGGATGGAATACACCGCGACCGGCTTTATTCAGCCGATCAAGCGAGTCTTCAGCACGCTGTATCAGCCGACGGTGAAGTTGGAGACGGAGTTGCTTGAAGAATCGCGGTACTTCGCCAAACGTCGGCACTTCGAATTCCACATCGAGCCGGTCTTCCAGAAATATCTCTACGATCCCGTGGTCGCGTTCTTCATCGGCATGGCCGAGCGCCTAAGAGTGATTCAGGGGGGAAGTCTGCACCTGTACTTGGCGTATATCTTCGTCACACTCATCGTCTTGCTGTTATTCGCGGTGTAACGGATGTTGCAAGCCATTATTCTCGTTATTGCCCAAACGACCATCTTACTGGCCGTGTCACCATTCATCGTGGGGCTGATCAGGAAAGTGAAGGCCCGTCTCCAGATACGGCGGGGCGCCAGCGTCTTCCAGCCGTACGCTGATCTCGCCAAGCTTTTTCGGAAACAGCCGGTGGTCTCCACCACCACCTCGTGGATCTTCACCGCGACGCCGTACATTGTGTTTGCTTCTACGCTGGCCGCCGGGTTGTTGGTCCCCATCTTTGTTTCCAGTACGCCGCTCAACTTTGCCGGCAACATTATCGCGCTCGTGTATTTACTGGCGCTGGGGACGTTCTTTCTGATGCTGGCCGGCCTCGATGCCGGTTCAGCTTTTGGTGGAATGGGCAGCAGCCGCGAGGCAATCGTCGCCTCCCTGACCGAACCGGCAATGATTCTTTCTATCTTTGCGATTGCGTTGACCAAGGGGTCGACCAACTTGAGCACCATTGTCCATAAGACCGCGCTGTTGGAAGGTATCGTGACGGACCCGTCGCCATATCTGATGGCACTGGCAGCCCTCTTTATCGTGGCCATCGCCGAAACCGGCCGTGTGCCGGTGGACAATCCGGCCACTCACCTGGAACTGACCATGATCCATGAAGCGATGGTCCTGGAATACTCGGGCCGCTATCTCGCCTTGATCGAATGGGCAGCCGGACTCAAGTTGCTGGTGTTTCTCACTTTGATCGCCAACGTGTTCGCACCATGGGGAATTGCGACGAGCATCGAGCCGGCCGCGCTGAGCATTGGCCTGGCGATCTATCTCGTGAAAATCTCGGGGTTAGCGGTGCTGATCGGCGTGATCGAATCGATGTTTGCGAAGCTGCGTTTATTCAGAGTGACGGACTTGCTGGGGGTCGCCTTTATCCTGGCGCTGCTTGGGTTGGTCTTCTTTTACGTCTTGCGAGGATGACGTGTCGCTATTGACTCAACACATCGGATCTCAAATGGTAGATTTAGGCTCGGCGCTGTTACTACTGACGTGCTTTGCAATTGTGGCGCAGCGGCGGCTTTCTGCCTGTGTCGATTTGTTCGCTCTGCAGTCGGTCTTTCTGGCCCTGACAGCAGCCCTCGTCGCGTTCCTCACCGGTATTCATCACATTTACATCGCCGCCGCCCTCACCATTGTCATCAAGGTCG
>DASVEA010000411.1:0-3194 GCA_036380815.1 Nitrospiraceae bacterium | reverse complement strand
CAAAGGCCGGGCGCTGAAGCACAGAGCGGCACGGTCATCTTCTCTTCCATCCGACAGAGATACAAAGTAGACACACACGACCATCTTTTAGTGTATGCCTCTTGCACACTCCCATGCTGGGAGGGAAGAGGAGCCCTCTACTGCGCGCCCCGAACGAGGATTTTTACCTATTCATCTCATCCCTCATTCAACCTCTCAGCGAGGTGGCCTGGTCAATCTCTACTGCCCGCGTCATTCTCACCCGCCCACACGAGCGCGCCGAGACGCGCTCTTCACCCAAGCGAGGGCCTTCTGACTCCCTTCACCTCACTTTAGGGGAGTGGCCAAGGCTGCCCTTTACTGCGCGCATCGACCGAGCACCACATTACCTCAACCTCTTCACTCCTCATATCACACTCTCAGCGAGGTGGTCTGGTCAATCTCTACTGCGCGCCTGCATCGAGCACCTTCTTAGCGTGCGCGATGGGCGAGCAAGGAGATGACCAGGCTATCTCGCATCTTCCTCATTGCCAGCCACTCACATCATATCCCTTTTCAAACAAACATCGCACCACCGCATCGCCGTAAGGAGGATCCGGATCGAGCGGTTTGTATGCACCGCCTACTGAACCGATGATCGCTCCGAGCGCGCCTCCGGCTGCTGCCCCAATCGCCACGCCCGCCGCTCCACCAATGAGTCCACTCGATGCCCCTACCGCGGCGCCAACAATCAAACCCAGTCCAGCACCCGCGGCCACGTTACTACTTCGATTGCCGGTGCCCGGCTTTAACCCAGCCGCATCGGCCTTCTGTTGGCAAGCAGCAACGTCAAGCTTCGCCGCCTCCCGCCCCTGCAGCTGCAACTTCGCATTCGACCGCAACATCGGTTCCGGTCCCGCACAGGCCACAAGAGATAGAACTAAACCAGAAATAACGATGACCTGAAACTCCCTCAATCCCTCACCCTCCTTTTTTTTTCACCGGGATGGTACTCTCTTCAGTGCGAGATGGTGGGGTTGGGCTCTACTGCGCGCGTCCAACGAGGGCCTTCCGAGGCCGCGCGTTGCGCGAGCACAGAGACCGACCCCACCGTCTCGCAATTCCCTTCTTATTGCCACCCGGTCACCTCGTACCCTTTTTCTTGCAGACATCGATTGACGAAATTCGTATAGGCCTGATTCGGTTGAGACGATCCCGACTCCCTAAACAACCCCATGAGGAATCCCCACACCGCCCCGGTTGCTGCTCCGATCATGGCACCGGTGCCTGGAGAGCCTGAAATGGCTCCGCCGACCGCCCCTGCTGCAGCACCGACTCCGCCACCAACTGCCGTGTTTGTCGCCACACGACCGGCTTTCCCGGTGCCTCCCTCAGCACCTGCCGATTCTGCCAGTTTCCGGCAAGCTTCAATATCCTGCGCTGCAGTCTCCTTCCCCACCGACTGCATATGTGCATTGGGATACAGAACAGGGTGCGCCGTCGAGCAGGAGACGAGCAACAGCGATCCCCCAACGATGGACAAACCTCTGTGCCTCATGGCTTTGCCGGTCCCCGCTAATGGCCAAGGTTCAAACGCGACATTACCAGCTGCGCAGTAACCCCTTTGACAAAAACACGTTTGTGCCGTCCGCCTGCACCAGCATGAATCTGCACCGATGTAGAAGGAATCGAGAATCGGCGGGCTAAAAACCTGATCAATTCGTCGTTGGCTGCGCCATCGACCGGTGGGGCGGCCACTCTGATTTTGATTGCATCACCGTGAATGCCCACGCACTCCGTGGTGGAAGCTCTAGGCTGGATATGAACGGTAAGGATCGCTCCGTCTTTGGTGTCCTGCACAATCAGCGAGTTCATCCGTGACAGGGAGCAGCAACGAAGGGATCAGAAAATGGCCTTCACCAATTCCAGAATGCTGCGCTGCATATCGGGATCGTCGGTGATCGGGCGTGCAATCGCGACATCACAAGCTCGGTCAGTGGCCACGCCTTGTCGGATGAGTGTCCCGGCATAGATCAGCAATCTGGTGCTGACCCCTTCTTCTAAGCCATGATTCTTGAGGTTCCGCACCTTTCCAGCCAATTTGACCAAGCTGGCCGCAAGGTCGCGGCTAACTCCCGCTTCCCGCTCAACCACGGTGGTTTCCACGTCAGGCGCCGGATAGTCGAACTCAATCGCCATGAAGCGCTGCTTCGTGCTTTGCTTCAAATCCTTGAGCACACTCTGGTACCCTGGGTTATAGGAAATCACTAGGAGGAAGTTGTCGGATGCTTCGAGAATCTGGCCTTTCTTTTCAATCGGCAGGAAGCGGCGATCGTCGCTCAGGGGATGGATGATGACCGTCGTGTCCTTCCGCGCTTCGACGATTTCATCCAGGTAGACGATCGCGCCATGCTTCACGCCGAGCGTCAACGGCCCATCGACCCAGACCGTCTCCTGACCCTTGAGCAGATACCGCCCCACCAAATCGGAGGCGGTGAGATCTTCGTGGCAGGCCACCGTGATCAAGGGGCGACCAAGCCGGTAGGCCATATGCTGGACGAATCGGGTCTTGCCGCACCCGGTTGGCCCCTTGAGCATGACCGGCATTTTGCTGTTCGCCGCGATTGTGAACAAACCGATCTCGCCACGGACCTCCGCGTAGAATGGCTCTCGCTCGATTCGATACTGCCCGACGTCGACTTCGCGTCCTTGCTGCATCGCTGTGTCTCTCTGGTCTGTCTCGTCTATCTGGTTTATCTGGTTCGGTGCCGCCACGATAAACGCAACCGAGGCTGAAGATCAAGCGATCCGAGCTGGAATAACCGGATGCAACAGAGCAGGCTCCAGAAAAACTATGTTGGCTCTCAAGATCTTCGATCGGCACAACAGGGAAACGCTCCCGCAGGATGCTCAAAAAGATCGTCCAGCAAGGCCGCAGCCGATGAATGCACCGGAGGCGTAGCCTCGGGCTACGTTGAGGATGCGTTCGAGGCGAGAACGCTGCTGGCGGACTTTTTCAGCATCCAGTTAGGCGGCTTTCACACCGTCCAAGACTTCGCGCACCTTTTGCGCCAGCACGTGAGGTGAGAAGGGCTTCGACAGGAACCCGTTCTGGCGGCTCACGCCGCCTTGGTCAAACACCGGATGGTCCGGATACCCCGACATGTAGAGCACTTTGATCCCCGGTCGAACGGTCAGAATCTTCTCCGCGACTTCAGGCCCGCTCATCTGTGGCA
>DASVEA010000410.1:0-4466 GCA_036380815.1 Nitrospiraceae bacterium | reverse complement strand
TTTTCCGTCCGTTCGTGCGGGTTCGCCGTAGAGAAGGGCACGGTAAAGGAGACGTATTGGTGAATCGGATCGGCGATCAGCGCCGACCCATCATACGGAGCATTGGATTGATGACTGAATTCAGACATGGTGAGCGATCATCTTAGCGTACATCTTGAGAGGGCGGCAATGGCTCTGTTTGGTCTGGTGGGTGCGACTGCCGATGTTTGGCCACGAAATAGTAGGCGAGTGGGTAGGCGAGTGCCGCACCGAGGAGGCTCAGGACAAATCCGCCAAGAAAGAAGGGCATGGCATAGGGCATGACTTGTTCATAGATTGCGCCGAAACTCACATCATTCCAGTCGAAGGTGGGGCTGTCCGATCGGCCGAGTAAGAGCGCACCGACCCAGTAGGTGGCACCGAGGATAGGGACCAGGGTCCAGGGATTGTTGACAAAGGCGCCCGCCATAAGCGCGAAAAAGTTTAGGCCCAAGGCCCAGGTGCAGAGGAGCACCATGACGGTGTGTAATCCGTAGGCCGGGGAAAAGGCAATGAAGACTCCGATGGCGAAGGCCAGCGCCGTTCGCTGCGGCGATTCCCGCAGATGGAGAACCTGTTTCAGCAGCGATCGAAATGAAGGGATCTTGGCCATGGCCGTCGTGGATGAAGTTGGTTACGTGAAATGTTCGTAACTGGTATTCGCCAACCGGTGGCGCCTGCCATGAGGGGATACAGCCTGTATCCCGAAGCGAAGAGGGTGAATTTTCCCAATGCAGGTCAGGGAGAATCCTCGCTTGAGGGCTGTCCGTTCGAGTCGCGGGCGCTGTCGTGGTGGTACGGTAAAGAGCAATTCATAATCCTCGCCTCCGGTCAGCGCGAGGTCCACCGGGTCGAGTTCCCGAGATGCTGCATAGGCGCGGCAAGCCGGCGATAGCGGAAGCGCGCCCAGATCGAGATCCGCCCCGACATGGCTTTTCTCGCAGATGTGGCGGAGGTCGCCCGAGAGGCCGTCTGAAATATCGATCGTAGAGGTCGCGAAGCGATGGCTACTGAGCCACTGACCTTCCGTGATGCGCGCGGTTGGACGCAGATGCCGTCCGATCAGAAACTGCCGGTGCCTGGTCGAGAGTGCAGCGGACAATGAGTCTCGTTTCCTACGGGGCGGCGGTTCGTTCAAGAGTCTCAGGCCGGCCAATGAATCGCCGATTGTGCCGGTCACGTAGAGGAGATCCCCGATTCGTGCACCGCTCCGAAACAGGGCCTGGCGGGGTGTGACCATCCCGATCAGCGTCACGCTGAGAAACCATCCGCCGCTCGAAGCCGACGTATCGCCGCCGATGAGTCCTACGTGATGCGGGCGGCAGGCGGTCATCATCCCTCGGTATAGCTGGTGAACTTGGCGCCTGGTGCCGGTCCGTGGAATGGCCAAGGCGACGAGCAGATGTTGTGGAGTTCCTCCCATCGCTGCGATGTCGCTGAGATTCGCTGCTGCGGCGCGGAAGCCGATATCAGCCATTGTGGCGGTTCGGAGGTCGAAGTGGACCCCTTCTGTTAAGAGGTCGGTCGTCAGCACCGTCCATTGGCCGGCCCGTGACCTGATGATGGCGGCATCGTCGCCGATCCCTTGAATCACAGAGGAAGATCGGTGGCCGTGGCGCCGGTAGAGGGCTCGAATGAGATCGAATTCGTGGATCGTGGGACTGGCCTTCGTGCGGACCGTGGACGCCATGCTAGCAGGTTCCTGAAAAACCATTCTGAGTTATTGTGCGATCCTAGCCCGCATCACTCACGAAGTCTCAATTGCAACCGCCGATCCACTATTCTTGTGTGTGAAGCGTCGTTTGTGAATTGTGAGCGAGACAAGCAAGACGTGCGCGGCAGGCGCGTCTCGCACGAATAACGAGCTATGTTTCACGAGGAACGCGCTTTCGGGCGATTTCGCGACGAACCGTCATGAATAATGTGGGCTAGGAGGCCTTGCCGTGCTGGTTGCATGCACCGGCAGGGAGCGAGCGGCTCGCCCTGTCTTCGTGCGCGTGGCGTGTTTTTTTGAGTGTGGCTGCGGCTGGTGGGGCTTGCCCGTTGGGCGTGTGGATTTCGCACCCCGCCGGAGAGCCACCTTCATCACGTCATCCATCGTGTCGGCAAAGACAAGATGGATACCCTTCAAAATGTGCTTGGGAATCTCATCGAGATCCTTCTTATTGCGTTTCGGAAGAATCACGGTGGTGAGTTTGGCCCGTTTGGCCGCCAAAAGTTTTTCCTTCAATCCGCCGATGGGGAGCACTCGTCCCCGGAGTGTGATCTCGCCTGTCATCGCCAAGTCGCGGCGTACCGGGATTTGCGACAATGTAGATGCAATGGCGATGGCCATGGTAATGCCTGCCGACGGCCCGTCCTTCGGAATCGCGCCGGCCGGCACATGGATATGGAGATCCTGAGTGGTAAAGACATCGGGATTGATGCCGAGGGTGCGCTCGCGCGACCGGACGTAGCTCAAGGCTGCTTGCGCGGATTCCTTCATGACGTCGCCCAGTTGGCCGGTGAGAGTCAATTGTCCTTTGCCCTTCATCGCCGTGGCCTCGATGTAGAGCACATCGCCGCCGGACTCCGTCCAGGCTAATCCCGTCGCCACGCCGACCTCGTCCATCTTCAATTCCTCTTCGGGCACGAACTTAGGGACGCCGAGATATTTGTGCAGGTTGGCGGGATTGACAGGGAACCCCACGCCTTTGCCTTCCGCAACTTTCTTTGCCACCTTGCGCATGACGTTGGCGATTTCGCGCTCGAGGTTCCTGACACCGGCTTCACGCGTATAGTTGGCGATGATTTGACGCACCGCCGGCTCGGCGATGCGGACATGCTTCTCGGTGATCCCGTGTTCGTTGAGTTGCCGAGGGATCAGGTATTTCTGGGCGATCCCTAACTTTTCTTCTTCGGTATAGCCGGGAATCCCGATCACTTCCATTCGGTCGCGCAAGGCGGGCAAAATGGGGTCGATGAGATTCGCCGTCGTAATGAACATCACTCCGGTCAAGTCGAAAGGCACACCCAGGTAGTGGTCCGTGAACGAGTTGTTCTGTTCAGGGTCGAGCACTTCGAGCAAGGCTGCGGAGGGATCGCCGCGAAAATCCATCCCGACCTTGTCGACTTCGTCCAGCATGAAGACCGGGTTGTTGGTGCCGGCTTGTTTCATGCCTTGAATGATGCGGCCGGGGAGCGCGCCGACGTAGGTGCGTCGATGACCACGGATCTCGGCTTCGTCACGGACGCCGCCGAGACTGATGCGGACAAACTCGCGACCGAGGGCGCGGGCGATCGACTTTCCGAGCGAAGTCTTTCCGACGCCCGGGGGTCCGACGAAACAGAGAATCGGACCCTTCATTTTGTCTTTGAGCTTCCGCACGGCGAGATACTCAAGGATCCGTTCCTTCACCTTCTCCAGGTCGTAGTGGTCCTCGTTAAGCACTTTGGCGGCAGCTTTCAGGTCGAGGTTGTCCTTGGACTTCTTGGACCAGGGCAATTCCACGATCCACTCGATATAGGTCCTGACGGTCGCAGACTCGGCGGTATCCGGGTGCATCTTCTCAAGGCGTTTGAGCTGCTTTTCGGTTTCTTTCAGCACCTTTTCCGGCATCTTTAGTTCCACGATCCGCTTGCGAAACTCAGTGATTTCCTCCGCGCGTTCGTCGAGTTCACCCAGCTCTTTTTGAATAGCTTTGAGTTGCTCGCGCAGGAAGTATTCGCGTTGGGTCTTGTCCATCTCCCCCTTGGCTTGCGCTTGAATCTTCTGTTGCATGGAGAGGACTTCGATCTCTTTGCCGAGGATCTCGCTGACGTGCCGGAGGCGCTTGATCGGATCAATGACCTCCAGGACCGCCTGGGTGACCTCGACCTTGAGGCCAAGATTGGATGCCACCATGTCGGCAAGACGTCCGGGGTCTTCGAGATTCTCGATGACGATCATCACGTCCGGGATCAATACTTTGCCGAGACTCACGATCCGTTCGATCTGCTCCTTTACCGTCCGCATGGCAGCTTCGGTTTCAAGGGCGGCACTCGCCGGCTTGTGTTCGGTGAGTTTGTCGATGCGTACGGAGTAATAGGGCTCAGTCTGAATATAGCCCGCGATCTTGGCCTTGGAGAGCCCCTGCACGAGAATTTTGATGCGTTCATCGGGCAATTTCAGCATCCGCATAATGATGCCGACCGTGCCGACGGTATGGATATCCTCGGGTGAGGGATTCTCGACGTCCAAGGCCTTTTGCGTCGACAGGAAGATCATTCGATTGCCGGCTAACGCGGCTTCAATCGCTTTGATCGACATCTCCCGCCCGACAAACAAAGGGAGGACCATGTAGGGGAAGACGACGATGTCCCGGACCGGCAACAGCGGAAGCTGGTCGGGGATTTCGACGTTCTGGGGTGGCTGCAAGTCTTGTTCGATCGGGTCGTTCATCGGTGTGGTCTCACTGTTGTGCTCAGTG
>DASVEA010000409.1:0-2301 GCA_036380815.1 Nitrospiraceae bacterium | reverse complement strand
CGCAACAGGAGCAACCGGGAGCAGGGGACTACAAGACCCAGTTTCAGGAGTGGTGTCAAAAGCGGCATGACAAATTACCACGCTACGCGACCGTTCGAGAAACAGGGCCCGACCACCAGAAGTTATTCGAGGTGGAACTGTCCATTCAGGGCGAGGTCGTGGGCATGGGGTCCGGGCGAAGCAAAAAGGAAGCAGAACAACAGGCGGCGAAGCAGGCGCTTCGACAGGTAGGGACCTGATTTCTCAGGATGCTGAAAAAGACTGCCAGCGGCGTTCTCGCATCGCTCAGAGGCTCAACGCTTAAGAGAGCGTTTCGGAGGTCGGAAGTACTGGAGGGGCTTATCCGTTCGCCAAGATCCATCCTAGGGGCGAACGGCCCACACGAAGTGCGGTTTGTACCTCCTCGCCGCTTCGCTCGCTGCGGCCTTGCTGAACAGCCTTTTTGAGCATCCTGAGGGCTATGTTGACAGTGAGACTATGCTGTAAGATTCCAGCGTGTATGGTGTACAAACTAATTTTTTCGTAGCCTGCTAGGCGGCAGGGAAGAATTGTTTTACAACGGGGTCAGTCATTATTTCAGGGAGGGTGATGATGCAGAGACGAATCATAGTGAAAATGGTGGCAGTGACGCTCGTGCTTGGTGGAAGTCTGTTGCTGGGGATGGGCGCCCTTTTCGCAGCTGACAAGACTCCAGCGGAGAAAGCAGAAGCGGCGAAAGGTCCCAAGGCCATTATCAAAACAAAGTTTGGCGACATGGACATCGTCTTCTTTCCTGAGAAGGCTCCCAAGCATGTTGAAAATTTCATCGCGTTGGCGAAATCAGGCTTCTATAACGGCACGATCTTTCATCGGGTGATTCCGGGCTTCATGATCCAGGGCGGGGATCCCAACACCAAAGATCTGAATAAGCCGGAGACCTACGGCCAGGGGGGGCCGAGCCAGCGGCTCAAGGCTGAGTTCAACGACATTCCTCACCGACGGGGAATTCTCTCCATGGCACGCACGAACGATCCCAACAGTGCCGGTTCGCAGTTCTTCATTGTCGTCAAGGATTCGAACTTTCTCGATGGGCAATATACGGTCTTTGGCGAGGTAGTGAAGGGGATGGAGGTGGCGGACAAAATTGTCAGCTTGCCGAAGAACAGCCGTGACCTTCCGACGGAACGGGCGGAGATGACGATCTCGGTGGTGGAGTAAACGATGCAAGTCTGGTGGGCCATGATGCGTGACTCAGCCGCTATGAGAAGTATCATATTGTGTGGAGTCCTGTCGGCAGTCGTGCTCCTGGCGGGTTGTGGGGGGAAGGCCGACGTAATACCGGTTGCTCCTCCGTCAGCCTCTGGTCCGAAAGCCATTATCAAGACGAAGTTCGGAGACATACATATCAAGTTGTATCCGGATGTGGCTCCGAATCATGTTGAAAACTTTATTAAGTTGGCCAAGTCAGGATTTTACGATGGGACGATTTTCCACCGGGTTATCCCCGGTTTCATGATCCAGGGTGGTGATCCCAATACCAAGAACTCGCTGCGCAAGGACACCTATGGGCAGGGTGGGCCCAAGGATGAGAATGGTAATCCCATTTTGCTCAAGGCGGAGTTCAGCGATATTCCTCACAAGCGCGGCATTGTGTCGATGGCGCGAGCGTCCGAGCCTGACACCGCGGGGTCCCAGTTTTTCATTGTCGTCGAGCAGTCCCCCTTCCTCGATCGAAAATACACGGCGTTTGGCGAGGTGACCAGAGGCCTTGGCGTCGCCGATAAGATCGTGAATGTGCCGAGAAACGACCACGACTTGCCGAACGATCGGATTGAGATGACGGTGAAGATTATCGAATAAGCGGCATGTGAAAGGGATAACGCTATTTGATTGTTTCGATGAATGTGCGGAGGCGGGTTCGCTCGGACGGGAAGAACAGAATGAAGCTCAGGCCAAAGGCACGGCCTGAGACCCAACGTACTGAGGCTCGTTCGACTTTCACTGGTGGTGACTGGTCGGGAAGCTGAATGATGACCTGAACGTCAAGCCCTTCCGCCATATTGATGTCGGACTCGGCCCGACAGCCTGACGTCGAGATGTTTGTGATTGTGGCGTCGCCTTCGATCTCACCGGAGGAAAATCCCAGGGTGCAGCGTAACTCCACTCGGCGTGCTTTTCTGAGCTTGTGTTCTTTCTCTGGACTCATGGTCTGTCGTCCTCTGAAGTGGCTACCTGTCAGTGGTGGTGACACCCCGGTCCATGGGTATGGGGCTCAGGCGTCGGGGGCGGCATGAACTGCTGCCCTGGCAAGATGATGTGGCC
>DASVEA010000408.1:0-2887 GCA_036380815.1 Nitrospiraceae bacterium | reverse complement strand
ACCCAGACGAATACCACAAATTGCCAAAACGACGATCTGGTGAACACCACGAATGCGGTGGTCTGTGTCGTCTGTGCACCTGGGACGAACCAAATGACGGATCCTAACAATCCTGCGCTGACTGATGTCACTACGGGAGCCAACTCGATGGTGGGGTTGGTCCAGAGCAAGGATGGATGGTACGTCAAGCTGGCGACTGCGGCCGGTACGTCGGCAGAGCGGTCAGTGTCCAGCTCCGTCGTGCTTGCTGGCGCGGTTTTCTTTCCGACGCTCGTTCCCACGAATGATTTCTGCTCCTCCACCGGGACGAGCTATCTCTATGCCTTGTACTATAAGACCGGGTCGGCGTACTCGTCTCCGATCATCGGGACCACCACCTCCGGTGCGAATACGAACAGCACCAATCGGATCAGTATGGGCGAGGGGGTGGCCTCGCAAGTCGCTGTCCATATCGACGGGACAGGGACGTCGAATGGTTCCAGTATTTCTGGCGGAGGCGGGCCGCCGATCAAGGTGTGTAGCCAGATGAGCACGGGGAGCAGCGAATGTAAGACTGCAAATGGGCCGAATCCTCCCTGGAGTCGGTATATGTCTTGGGTGCGTCAGCGGGCCTGAGTAAAGGCTGAAAAGAGCCGGGAGAGACCAGCGTCTTGGTTCTTCCCGGCTCAACCAGCAAGGGAAAAGTAGCATTCAGCAACGAACGGGATTGTCGCATCAACAAGTGGTGTACGCAAGATTCTTCCCATCGCTATGTGTTGTTCTTCCTCTCCTGTTCATCGGGTGTAATTCGAGTTCTGCCCCAGGCAACGGGTCCTCTTCTCCAAGTGATGCCCCTCCACAGCGCCTCGCGACCATCAGGTTAGCGACAATTACCCCGGACCCCATAACGCTGAACGAGACGGTTAAGGTGATGATCGAGACCGATGACAGCCAGTCTAGCACGGCTGGATTCCAGTATCAGTGGATGGTGAACGGCGACCCCCTACGAGATCAGACGGGACCCACGCTGACACCGAGTATGTTGAAGCGTGGTGACCGTGTGACGGTCGGCCTCGTACCCACAAGCGGCACGATTCAAGGAACTCGTTACCAGGCGGGCCCCGCGGTGGTCGGCAATACCCCCCCCGTTGTTGGCCATATCTCCATCGAGCGTCCGGATGACCTGCATGCTCCGGTCTTTGCGAAGATGGATGCCGTCGATGCAGATCAGGACGAGATACAATTCGAATTTCGTTGGTGGCGCAACAACAAGGTGGTGAAACAGGGGCCGGAGCAGACATTGGATACCACGGGATTTCAGACCAAGGATACGCTTGAGGTGGAAGTGACCCCGCGTGACCAATCATCTGTCGGGAAGGCGGTTCGTTCTGAATCGATCTATGTCGGGAATAGTTCTCCGAAGATCGTCTCTGCCCCTGCGGTACTCCTCGGCCGCGAACGTTACGAGTATACAGTGAAAGCTGTCGATGCGGACGGTGACTCACTCAGCTTTCTACTGGAAGCGGCGCCAGCGGGCATGGCGATTAACAAAGAAACAGGGCACCTCGTTTGGCAGATTCCCCCGGATCAGCTTGGCAGCCATCGAGTCCGTATCGTCGCTGAAGATGGTCAAGGGGGAAAAGCCTTTCAGGAATTCCACTTCACCCTTACTGCTCCTGTCGCGCCCGCCAAACCCGAAGGCGCATGACGGATATCTGCGCTGCGCAATTATTTCTTCTGCTTGTCACGCCAATCGATGGTTTGTTAGAATCACCCTACTACCGCTGCAGAGAGGGAGTACGCCTGAGCGCTTGTGCGTAAACTGAAACTCAGAGAAGGCACCAATACCGCCGTATTGTTCGGTCACCACGACCGGCACCTCAAGCTGATCGAAGAAGACCTCGGGGTGCGCCTCTCGGCGCGCGGCGAAGAACTCACCCTGGATGGAACGGCAGACGCCACGCGTCACGCAGAACGCGTCCTCACAGAACTCGCCACCCTGGCCAACGACGGGATGGTCCTCCAGCCCGACGACATCACCCACGCCTTAAGCGCGATCCGGCAGAGTCCCGAGACGCCGATCAAAGACCTCCTCGCCACCGCGGCGACCATCGTCACCAAGAAACGATTCGTCGCGCCAAAAACGCCGACGCAAAAATCCTATATCGACGCCATCGAGACGCACGATATCGTCATTGGCATCGGCCCGGCCGGAACGGGGAAGACCTATCTGGCGATGGCGATGGCGGTGAGCGCGTTGCTGAAAAAAGAAGTGAGCCGCATCATTCTTGCGCGGCCGGCTGTCGAGGCCGGCGAGAAGCTCGGATTCCTGCCTGGCGATATGTATGCCAAAGTGAATCCCTATCTCCGCCCGCTGTATGATGCGCTGTTCGACATGATGGATATGGAACGGGCTGCGCGCGCGATTGAGCGGGGCGATATCGAAATTGCGCCCCTCGGGTTTATGCGCGGCCGTACGTTGAACGAGTCGTTCGTCATTCTCGACGAAGCCCAGAATGCCACGGCAGAGCAAATGAAGATGTTTCTCACGCGACTCGGGTTCCATTCCAAAGTAGTCGTCACTGGGGATATCACGCAGGTGGATCTGCCGCCCGAACGGGTCTCCGGCCTGATCGAGGTGCGGGAGATTCTGCGCGACGTCGAGGGTATCGCCTTCGTCTACTTCGACGAGCGCGACGTGGTCCGTCACAAGTTGGTGCAGGACATTATCAAAGCCTACGATCAGCATCAGAACCCCGCTCAGTCTTCCGGCCCCGTATCGGGCGCGGCGGGACGCCGACCATCGCCGGTGCCGCAGAATAAGCAGTCGAAGCCTGCCACCCCGTCCTCACCGTTCACGGCCCCGTGGGGCCAGTCGCATTGATTCAGGGCAACTACTCAGGTAGCT
>DASVEA010000407.1:0-7955 GCA_036380815.1 Nitrospiraceae bacterium | reverse complement strand
GTAAACAGCCGTCCCTCCTGCGCTTCCAGCGCGAAGATCGGCAGGAACGACACGGCAATCACCAGCAGCGAGAAGAACAAAGGACGGCCGACTTCTTTGGCCGCCGCGATGATCGTCTCGATCCGGTCTGCCTTCGGCGCCTGCTCCAACCGCTTGTGGGCGTTCTCCACCATGACGATGGCCGCGTCCACCATCGCGCCGATGGCAATGGCGATCCCGCCGAGCGACATGATGCTGGATGTGATGTTCAGGTAGGCCATCGGGATGAAGGCCAGCAGCACGGCCACGGGCAGGATGAGAATCGCGACCAGGGCGCTGCGCAGGTGAAACAGAAAGACGACCGCGACCAGGCTGACGATGACGCTTTCCTCCACGAGCTTCTCGCGGAGCACGGCAATGGCTCGATGAATGAGATCAGACCGGTCATAGGTCGGAACGATGTGGATGCCTTTCGGCAGAGCTGGCGTGATTTCGTCCAGCCTGGCTTTGATCCGCTCGATCACGGCGAGCGCATTCTCCCCGGCCCGCATGATCACGATGCCGCCGACCGTCTGGCCCTTGCCGTCCAACTCGGCGATGCCGCGCCGCTGGTCCGGTCCGATTTGGACATGGTCAATATCACGGATCAAGATGGGCGTGCCGCGGCCATCCGTCCCAACCGGGATCAGCTCAATATCATCAATCGAGCGCAGGTAACCTTTCCCGCGAATCACATATTCCGTGCCGGCCATTTCCAAGACACGGCCGCTCACCTCCGCATTGCTGTTCCGGACCGCTTCGATGATCGTCTTGATCGGTAACCGGTAGGCAGCCAACGTATTCGGGTCTACTTCGATTTGATACTGCTTGACGAACCCGCCGACCGCCGACACTTCTGCCACACCGGACACACTTTCCAGTTGGTAGCGCAGATACCAGTCTTGAAGGCTGCGGAGCTGCGCCAGGTCATGGGCGCCAGACTCATCGACCAGTGCATACTGATACACCCACCCGACGCCGGTCGCGTCGGGACCTAGCGTCGGTGCGACTCCCGAGGGCAACTTCCCGGTCAGCTTTTGCATATATTCCAGCACACGACTTCTTGCCCAGTACAAGTCCGTTCGGTCTTCGAAAATCACATAGACGTACGAGACCCCATATTCTGAGACGCCCCGCACTCGTTTGACTTTCGGCCCAGCCAGCAGGGATGTGACGATGGGATAGGTGACTTGGTCTTCAATCAACGTCGGACTGCGCCCTTGCCATTCGGTGTAGATGGTCACCTGGACATCGGACAAGTCAGGAACCGCATCCAGTGGAACCTGAAATCCCGCCCACAGGCCCCAGGCACCCAACAGCAAGACGAGCAGGATGACGAGAATCGGATTGCGGGCGCTCCCTTCTATGAGTCGTGCGATCATTCTTTCTCACCCAATTTTCTCACCCCCCACACCCCGGCCTGCTCAGGCAGGCCGTTTTTCCCATGGCCCGCGGGCGCCGAGACGCCCGCTTTCCCCAATTACATGCCGCCACCGGCGACCGAGAACTGAAACGTTTCGGCGATGGGCGGTCGCCCTGATACCGTCACATTCGCCGTCACCACCCAGGTGCCGCCCATACCGAAGAGCACGGTACCCTCGTAGAGACCATCTTTCGTATGTCGAGCCGCCACCTTTGAATCGGTCATCCCCGGCATCGGCATCGTATAGACGAACACGACTTGCGCATCGGTCACTGGCTTACCGGCCTGATCAGTCAGCCTGAGCTTGAGTAACACGTTTCCAGTTTTGGGATTTTCCGGCATTGTCGTCAAGACGAGGGATAATCCGGCGACCTGACGGGTCTTTGAAACGGATGGTCCTTTCATCCCTTCCATTCCCTTCATCCCCTCCATGCCCTTCATATCCCCCATCTGCATGCCCTTCATGCCTTGCACCCCTTCCATCCCTTTCATGTCGCCTTTCACACCCTCCCGCCCCGGGGGCGCCGAGACGCCCCCTTTTCCCATGCCCTCCATCTCTTCCATCTTGCCCTCGTGCGCGCCACGCATCTGCCAATCGCCCATGCCGATCCGGCCCATCATGGCCTGCATGCTCGACGCGGAGGCCAACTTACTCTCTGCGTCCAACAGAAAATTGGCCGAGGTCACGATCCGATCCCCTTCCTTGAGTCCCTCCAGCACTTCCACGGAATCCTGGCTCCTGCGGCCGAGCTTGACCGGATACGGCACGTAGGCTCCTTCGCCACGATCCATGAACACGAGTTGCCGAAGTCCGGTCTCCAGCACGGCCTCCTTGGGCACGACCAAGGTGTTGACCGCATCCGTTTGCAGGGTCACGTTCCCGTACATGCCGGGCTTCAGTTTCAGCCCAGGATTTGGCAATTCCACCCGCACGCGCACCGTGCGCGCTTCGGTATTCAACGAGGGGTAAATGTAGGCCACGTTGCCGCGAAAGGTTTTTCCCGGATAGGCAGCGAACGTGACGGAAGCCGGTTGGTTGAGTGTCACCGCCACGACCTCGGACTCATAGATGTCGGCAGAGATCCAGACCGTGGAGAGATCCGCCACCTCATACAGTGTCGTGCCTGGTTCCACATATTTTCCTGGCAAGGCCTCGCGTTTCAGGACGATCCCGGAGGACGGGGCATAGACCGTGAGCACCGGTTTCGCTTTACCTCGGCGTGCCAGCGTTGCCATTTGCGCATCGGTCACATCCCACAATCGCAGGCGTTCCCGCGTGCTGGCCACGAGGGACGCCGCGTTGGCTTTGACTTCAGCGAGCGGACTGGTAGCCAGTTGGCCCTGCGTTTTCACGGCGAGGAGATACTCGTCCTGCGTGGCCAGCAGGTCCGGTGAGTAAAGGGTGAAGAGGGGGTCGCCTTTGCGTACGGAGCGACCGATCGAATCGACCAAGACCTCTCGCACCCACCCGGAGGTTTTCACTGTGACCTGAGTCAAGCCACGTTCGTCGTAGCCGACCGTGCCAACCGCGCGAATCTCTTGCCCTAATGCAGCGACGGCGGCAGGCGCGCTTCGGACCCCGATCAACTGTCTCATCACAGCCGGAATCACTACAGCCCCGGACGGCGCTGCGGACATCCCTGGCATGCCTTCCATAGATTTCTTGCCTGCCGGAGCCATCTCGTTCATGCCCATCTGTGTCATAGGCATACCCTTCATCTCTCCCATTTCACCCGCCCGCTCTGGAGCCGCCGAGACGCCCCCCGTTCCCATGGTCATGCTGGCCATGTCACCCATCGTTCTGTGAGCGGTGAAGAAACCGACGGCGATTCCGGCGATCACACCGATCGCCACGGCGCCAACTACGAAACTTTTCCTGTGTGCATCCTGGTTCATATGTGCCTCCTTGACGATTGCATTAGCTCTGTCGATCGAGAGTGATGCCGACGACCTGCTCGAGTTCGGCCAGTCGATGCTGGCGGCCCACGAGGGCTGTGAAATACTCAAGCTGAAATCCTCGCCAGGCCCGCTGCGCGTCAATCAGATCCAGAAACCCTGCTTTGCCCGCACGATACCCGACACGCGCCGCGTCCAGGCTCTGCTCGGCCTGTGGCAAGATGGTGGTGCGGTACAACGTGGCGACCTGGTCGGTCGCCCTGAGCTTGGCCAGGAGATCGTTGACCTGAAACCGAGTCAGATTTTCTAAGGTATGTTGCTGCGCCTGCGCGGCCGAGACCGCCGCCTCGGCTTCCTGCACGCCCGCGTCGTACTTCGGCTTGGACCAAAACGCGAAAGGAATGCTCATCGCCACGTAGGCGCCGAATCCGTCGTTGGCCTGAAAGTTCTGGAAGCGCTGAAATGCCACGTTGAAGTCCGGGTAGTACTGACGCTGGGCCAGCGCGCGGGACTGCTCGTTCCGCTGCACTTCCAGCTCGGCGGCTTTGAGCTCCGGCCTGTCGTTCAGCGCGAGGCGGTGCAGATCGTCGAGGGGCTTCTGGAGTGGCAGTTGAGAGGGTTCTTGCGCAATGCCGAGGGGTGATGCGGGATCCCGATCAAGCAGCGTATTCAGCATCGCTTCGGCGGTTTTCCGACGCTGTTCAAGGACGGGAAGATGTTCGAACAGCAGAGACAGTTCGACTTGGGCCTTGAGGACATCGGCCTGGCTTCCCTTGCCCGCACGGAACTTCGAGTTCGCAATCTCGACAAACTGTCTGAGCAGCTCCACCTGTTCGTGATGAATCTGGACCGCCTTCTGCGCGAGAAACAGATCGTAGTAGGCCTGTTTGAGGCGGGCGACCAGTTCCCGTTCTTTCGCACGGACCGCCTGCTCAGTCATATCGGCCGAACGACTCGCCACGTCGCCTTTGAGCGCAAGTTTGCCGGGAAAGGGAAGATTCTGCGAGAGCCCGAAGATACTGTTGTCCGCTTGCGTGGCCTTGAAGGGCTGCGGGATATTCCACAACTGAATGGACAGGATCGGGTCATCCAATGACCGCGCCTGCGTAATCCGATTCGCGGCGGCTTCCCATTGCTTACGTGCCGCCACAAGCTCGGGATTCCGAGCCAGGACCTCGTGGATCAATTCCGGCAACACCAGCTGGTTGCGCAGCACAGAGTCGGTATCCTGTGCCCGCGAGAGCCCGCTGCTGAAGAACATCACCAGCACTGACGCGACCATCACACACTGAGGTCGTCTATTCCGTTTCATAGAGATACCCTCCCAGAGTTCCCACACGTTCGAAGCCCAGTCTGCGCTCTGCTCATCAGCGGCCAGAGAACTAGACGGGAGACGGCGGACGCTGAAACCCCGCGTCGAATGGCGCACGTGATGGCACAGGAGCGATGATGAGGTATGGGAGAGGAAGATCAGATGCGAAGCACGGAAATCTTAAGCAGGAGATCCTGTGGAGGAGCGACTATGGGATGATCGGACAAGCGGCTGCTGTGTGAATTGTGAATGCCAAGAAGTGCTAACGAGGCGGTGTCTTCTGGACAGAGAGTCTGGCAGTCACTGTTAAGGGGAAGTTTATCGGCAGACTGCACGCCGAGCGTCTTAAACGCATCGCAGTACTGAGAGACAGGCTGTTCATCTGGAGTCGAACAGCTATTGCCCATTGCACTGGTGGTGACGCCATTCACCGGAAGGAGGCAGGCATAGGCATTGAAGCTCAACGCGAAAAAGAGCACGACGAGTGTGCTTGCTAGAACCGAACGGCAGCGATGAGAATGTCCTTGCATGGGGTCAGTCTATCCCTCGTCCATCCCAACCGTCAACGGTATTTCTAATAGGCTACGGAAAAACTATGTTGGCACGCCAGAACTTCACTGGTCTGTACGTGTGAGACAAGCTCGGTCTGTCCGGTCTCTCTGGTTTATCTGTTCTGTCTCGTTTGTTTGGTTGAACCAAAAAGACCAGATAGACCAGATCAGCCCTCGCCTGTCCCGTCGGACTACAGCGTCCCCTCGGGAATTTCATCGAGTTTATAGAAATCAATCGGGTCCACTCGGCGCTGAGTCGCTTGAGTCGGCTCGCTGCCCTTGGTAAAGAGTTCGACGGCACTAGGCTGTCCTTCCTCGCCCTCGAGCAACCCCGTCGCCGGATCGACCTTGACGAACGTGACGCCTTCCGGAATGGCAAAGGCCATGACCGGTAGCGGCTTGAGCGCGTCCCGCATGAAATTGATCCAAATAGGCAGCGCGGCATGCGCCCCCGATTCCTTCTCGCCGAGCGATCGTCGATCGTCAAACCCGACGTAGATACCCGTGACCAAGTTCGGCGCACCGCCGATAAACCACGCATTGATAAACTCGTCCGTGGTTCCGGTTTTCCCCGCAATCGGCCGCCCGATCACTTTGGCCGCCAGACCGGTCCCCTTTTGGATCACGTCTTCCATCATGTTCGTGATCAAGTACGCCGTTTCTTTGGAGATCACCGGCAGTGTTTGCGATTCCGTCTGTTCGATCACGTTCCCCGCGTTGTCCTTTACGAACACGATCGCATACGGTTCTGCACGGCTCCCCTGGTTAAGGAACACCCCGTAGGCGGAGGTCAGTTCCATCAGCCCGACGGAGGATGAGCCCAGCCCCAGCGACAGATCTGCCGCCAGCGGACTGGTGATCCCGACCACTTTGGCAAATTCAATCACATTCTTTACGCCAACCTTATCCAGCAGCCGGACTGTCGCCAGGTTGTGCGAGTGAGCCAGGGCATCCCGTAAACTCACCATCCCATGGATTTTCCTTCCATAGTTCTCCGGCTTCCACGATTTCTCATCCTGTTCCTGCTCGTAGACAACCGGCGCATCGAGGATCACCGACGCGGGGCTCATCCCCTGGCTCATGGCCGTCGCATAGATGACCGGCTTGAAGGCGGACCCGGGCTGGCGGTGGGCCTGCACGGCCCGATTGTATTCGCTGCGACCGAAATCGTAGCCTCCGACCATGGCCCGAATGGCCCCCTTGCCGGGCTCCAGCGCAATCAACCCTCCCTCGACGAGAGGAGTCTGTTCCAGTTGCACATGGACGATGCCATGATCCAGCTTCTTCACCATCACCTCAATGACATCACCGGGTTTCAGCACGTGCTTGAGATTCAGATTGACGACGATATCCTTCGCCGTATCCGGCCCGGTCAGACGGCGATTCGCCCAGGCCATATCGTCAAAAGCGAGCTTGGCTACCGTCGTGCCGATCTGCACCAGATAGTGGTCCTTCGCCACTTTGGTGACGAACCCTTCGCGATAGTCTCCTATTTTTAGTACCTGATCAGTCGCCGCTGCAACAATGGGCGGGGTCGGCGCAGCCACTTCTACCGTTCGGAGCGGGCCACGCCACCCTTGGCGCTTATCCAGATCGCGCAGGCCGGCCGCAAAGGCCTCTTCTGCAGCCTTCTGCATTTCCATGTTCAAGGTCGTAACGACCTTGAGCCCGCCCTTGTACACCATCGCTTCGCCATACTTAGCGACCAATATCTGGCGGATATACTCCACAAAGTAGGGCGCAGCCTGTTCACTACCAGGACGACGGAAACTGAGTATCTCCGCTGCAGCCTGTTCGCGTTCTGCCGTGGTGAGGAACTTCGCCTCTTCCATACGCGCCAGCACATGCTCCTGTCGATTTTTTGCGCGATCATAGGCCTTGAAGGGCGAATAATGGTTCGGCGATTTCGGGAGGCCAGCCAGAAATGCTGATTCTCCAATCGTGAGGGCGGAGAGGTCTTTGCCAAAATATGTTTGAGCCGCCGAGGCGACACCATAGGCGCCTTGTCCGAAATAAATCTGATTCAAATACAGTTCGAGAATTTGCTCTTTCGTCAGGACCAATTCCATTTTGTAGGCCAGAATTAACTCGCGGACTTTGCGGTCGAAGGAGCGTTCGGACGAGAGGAACAGCGACCGCGCCAACTGCTGGGTAATGGTGCTGGCCCCTTCGACCTTGCCCCCTCGGCGCACATTCGTCCAGGCCGCACGGAGCATGCCGATGTAGTCGAGGCCGGGATGTTCGAAGAACCGGACATCCTCGACCGCGATGACCGCACGTCGCAACCGTTCAGGAATTTCCGCCACCGGGGTCAGGATGCGACGCTCGATGAAAAATTGACCGATGAGCTTCTGATCAATCGAATAGACCTGAGTCACCAGGCTTGGCTGATACGTGCCCAATTGCGCCAAGTCTGGAAGGTCTTTCGAAAAGTGCCAAAGTAACCCGCCCACTGTCAGTCCCACTATCAAGACTGCCGCCCCCAGGCCTAGGAGCAAGATCTGCCACCAGCGCCATGAGCGACGAGGTGATGGTGGACGCGGATCTTGTAGTTGTATCGGTTGATCCATCATGGTGACGCGGGGTTACCCTGGGAGCCTGTCCGACATTGACCTTTCTATTGCGGCGAACGATCCACAACCATCTGCGTCGTGCTCGGCCAGAACAATCCTCAATGTATTCCAGCGAATACACCTCCGGTTTTTCCTGGCCTTGCGCCGCTCATCTGGTAGCACCTCCTTCGCCTCGTCACGAA
>DASVEA010000406.1:0-2817 GCA_036380815.1 Nitrospiraceae bacterium | reverse complement strand
CTTGGAATGATGCGGGACAAGGATCATCGAGGTTTTGTCGAACCGCTCAGAGGCCTTGTCGATGAGGTGGTGTTGACGCAGGCGGATCTCCCACGCTCTGCAACCGCGCATGACCTCCGAGCCTCGCTCGAAGGTCTGCTGCCTCACCCGCATGTCGTGCCGTCGCTCAGTGACGCGATGGCGCTGGCCAGACAGCTTGCGACGACGGAGGGTCTAGTGTGCGTCGCGGGATCGCTCATGCTCGTGGGAGAGTGCAAAGCATGGTTCCGTGGCTGTGGGATTTCGCCGCTTCGGGGCTGACATGGCAGGCATCTCGACGCGGCTGTGGATGTGCCTGGTTGGTTGGTTGACGTTGGGGCTGTTGCTTCCGCTTGGAGGGGGTGCTGCAGGGAATGGGGGAGGTTCCGCAGCGGCGACCACATCCCCTGGTGCGCTCCCGCTCGACATCACTGCAGAACGAATCGATTACCTGCAGGAACAAGAAATCTACGAAGCCGATGGCTCGGTGGTGGTCAACCAGGGCACCCTGCGTCTAACGGCCGATCACATGACCATCCAGGCTTTGCCCGGCGTATTGATTGCCACCGGCCACGTCCGACTCACCGATCCCAAATCCGATCTCGCGTCCGAACGGCTGGAACTCAACGTGAATACTGAGGCCGGGGTGGTCACGCATGGACGGGTGTATCTCAGCGCCACGAATACCTCGGTGGAGGGGCATCTCATTCAACGGTTTTCAGAGGACCATTATCGGGTGAAAGAGGGCCGGTTTACGAACTGCGATGCGCAGGAAGGTGAGACGCCGGCCTGGCGGTTTAAGTTCAAGGATCTTGACCTAAATGTCGGCGACAACGTGGCGCTTACGGGTGGATGGCTCTGCGTGAACGATGTCCCGGTGATTCCTATCCCCACGTTGACGCATCCGCTCTCCAAGCGACACAGTGGGTTCCTCGTTCCCACTGTCGGGTACGACACTCGTTTTGGCGCGCACATCAAAGAAAGCTATTTTTGGGCCATCAGTCCTAGCCAGGACCTGATGATCTCTCCCTTCTATTACAGCGACCTCGGCTATGGAAGCGATTTGACATATCGCTATATATTGGACCGGAAGTCGAGGGGGCAGTGGTTCGTCAGTGCCTTGCAGAAGACAGAGTTGCCGAGTGTGTCCGGCGTGAGCCAGACGGACGAGGCTCGGGCTCTGATTAGAGGGACACATACACAGCAAATCACGCCGGACTTGTTGCTTCGTGTCCAAGCCAACTTGGTGACCGAACGGAATTCTTTGCAACAGTTAAGCAACTCGGGAACGCAACGCGCCTTGCCCAGCCAGGAGTCAAGCTTATTTACCACGCAACGGCTGCCCTATGGGAATCTCTATTTGCTCGGTCAGTATCTGCAACCGTTACAAGCCGGTGGCTCTGATACGTTTCAGCGGTTGCCGGAAACGGGCTATATCCTTCCGAACCTGTCGCTCTTCAGTTCGCCGCTCCTGTTCGGCATGGACGGAAACTATGTGAACTTCTATCGCCCTGAAGGTTTCAACGTGAATAGGGTGGATGTGTTGCCCGGTTTCTCCACCGATGTCATCGATCTTGGGCATATCGTCGGGCTGACGCCGCAAGTGAAGGTCCGGGAGGTCTATTACTCGAGAGGCGCCCAATCAGTCGATAGCCAGCATCGGGAGACGTTCTGGGCCGGCATCGATGCCACCTCGAAGCTCAGCCGTCGATTCGGTGTGGGTGATGGTGGATCATTCCTGCACACGGTCGAGCCGAGCGCAATCTACGAGTATGTACCTTCCACCAACCAGTCGAATATTTCGCAGATCGATCAAGTGGATGATCTGCCGATGAAAAACTTACTGACCTATGCGATACGCAGTCGGCTGTTGGAGCAAGCGGGCAGCAGCAGTTTCAATTGGCTGGATTTCACGTTGGCCCAGAGTTATCACGTGGGAGCGGTGCAGCAGCGGGCGCGAGATTTCACCCCAGGCGTCGCCCCGCCACTTGGATCGACTACGCAACCGCTGCAGCCGGCAACGGTGGCCATTGACGGCAAGAAACTTTCCGACCTCTGGATGCGTGTCGTGATCGGCAACACGACCCCTCAGTTCACGCAGGCTCAGTTAGCGGGTGCCGCGTTTGGCCCAGGTGCCGGGGCTGTCCTCGGTCAGCAGCCTGCCATCAACCAGTATCTGACCATCGATGCGTTTTACGATCCCTACCAATCCACCATAAGTCAATTCAACACCGACCTCCGAATCCAGCAGTCCAACTACTGGTATCTGCAAGTCGGACAGCGATTCTCACAAGATGGGAATCGTGTGCGCCGTGGCGATGTCTGGAATCCCATCTCGTTCAATGAGGTCTATGCTCCAACCCCTGAGATTCAATTTCTCACAGGAGGAGGGGCGTTTCGCACGCCGTGGGGGTGGACGGTCGGCGCGAAGGGCTACTACGATGTGAAGACCGGTAGGAGTCCGGAGTATGATGTCGTCGCGCTCTACCAGAATCCCTGCAAGTGTTGGTCGCTGGGGCTCTTTTATTTGCAGTTTCCCGATCGGGCTCAGTACAACTTCATGTTGAGCCTGACCGGGATCGGATGGACCGATAGCTACGGAACGGCCATCATCAAAAATATTCTCAGTCCGCTGCTGATCGGGGAAAAAGGTCTGCCTTGGGCTGTGCCGGGAGGGCCGTACGGGAGGCCACAATCGACCATGCCTCAGCCTGAGATGGGCGGGAATGCACGATGAACCGATTGTCTGGATGAATGGCTCGTGTGATGCCTAGTGAAGCGCGAGGACCGGCGGTCTCT
>DASVEA010000405.1:0-3356 GCA_036380815.1 Nitrospiraceae bacterium | reverse complement strand
GATTAAGAAGAGCCACACCTTCGAAACCTACCCCACGACGCACTTCTTTTCCAATGGCAAGCTGCTCCTGACCCGTGAAGGGGTGGTGGAGCCGGCCGAACTCGCCGCATTGATTTCGGATCACTTACTGAAATAGAAAAGCACGGGTGGCCTAGTCAATCCGTGCTCGCGGAATGCGCACCCTCAGAAGGATGGGGAGGGAGCGACCAGGTGCCCTTCTTGCTCGCAGAACGCGCACGATGAAACGGTGCTCGTTCGATGCGCGCAGTAAAGGGCAGCCTTGATCACTCCCCTTTGGAGAGAAACAAGCGAGCTTGGAAGGATTATCTGTGGCCTCGCTCGACGGCTGCAGTTTGACCAACACTGGTGCGCTGATTACAGAGGAATGAACCTAATACATCCTAAGGCAGGAGAGCCTCTTCTTGCATTTTCAGAAGATACGCGGCTAGGAGCCTTGGCGCGATCCGTGCGGATCCCCTGCCCATATCGGACTAGGCCGCAGAGGTTTTCCCGATCTCCCAACCGGGAAAGACCAAGACGGCAGGATGACAACGCAGGGCTCCGGCCAGCACTTTCGCCCGATCGATTCCCAGACGCACGCGGTTATTCTCGATCGCAGAGAGAGTCGCCTGAGGAATCCTCGTCCGCCGCGCGAGTTCGATTTGACTATAGCCCTGCAACTGGCGGACAATTCTGACCGATTCGCCGACCGACACATTGATCATTTTTCTGGCCCGCCGAAATCCTTTCATGTCACGTCCTCCGATAATCCTGCGGGGTAATACTCATGACTGTGAAAATCGACTCCGCTGACCGCACGGAATAAATTACTCGATTCCTGAGGCGCGGGAGCGAGGGGCCACAGGCCACCCGCTCAGAGGGACGGCTCAGAGACAGGATGCATGTTCATCAGTCGCGCTTGGAACAGTGTTCATGCTGAATCAGCCAGGTGGAGCCTTCTTTGCGCAGGATCGTGGTGCATTGTCCGAAGTCCTGCCCTTCGAGTTCGCCTTTCCTGACCGCCTGAAACACATAGTCGTAGGTCGCCCAAGCCGTTGGTCCTGGTATTCGAACACGCAGGTTCGACACGGCGCTGATAAAGCGCAGGGTGCTTCCCTTATTGAGTTCAGATTCATAGTCCGCGAACCACTTCTCGATTGACTCCCGCGTCTCTGTCTCGCCATCCTGAATACCGACATAGTCCTTGGTGTACAGCTTCAACACGGCTTGTTTGTCTCTGGTTTCGGAGAAAGTCGCGGGTGCCATGGCGGCTTCCTTGACAATCCTCTCGATCGCCTCCTTTTCCTCGGCAGACCAAGCCACAGCCGTCCACGAGAGGCACACCATCAGCAGCACATAGATCAGACGCGTATTCATAAAACGCCTGGAATGGACATACCTAACAGGCAGCGGAAAAAATATTGTGGCACTACAGATCTTCGATTACCTTCACATCTTGAGATCGAGGAGAACGCCCCCCCCCACAGGATGCTCAAAAAGGCCAGACTTCTCACCCGCCCAACCCTGGCGACTACTTCACCCACCTGCCCTGAGGCTGCCAAGACAGCCTCTTTGCCCAGGGACGCGCCTTACCCCAACCAAGGCCGCAGCAAGCACTAACGATATCTTCTCCAAGCTTGCTCGTTGACGTTTCTCCAGGATGGCCTGGATGAGTCCCCCACTGCGCGCGTCCAACGAGGGTCTTCCGAGACCGCGCGTTGCGCGAGCACAGGGGACTCACCAGGTCATCCCTCTCCCTGCTGGCGGACTTTTTCAGCTTCCTGTTAGATCCGTCAGCCTGCGTATTCGTAGGACAGGTCCCGAGACTGAACGAGACGAACCTTCGACAATTTACCCGATGAGAGAGATGAGACCAGTTGGTTCCAGATGTGTTCGACCATCTGCTCGCCGGTCACGGGCTGAGGTCCGAGGACCTGACGAAGGTCGTGATGGTCGAACACCTGCACCACCTTATCCTGCACCAAGCGATCCAGCGCACCGATATCCGTCACCATCCCGGTCACCGGATCTATCGTGCCATGGACTGTGACGAAACAGTCCCACTCGGGGCCTTGCCTGCCATCCTGCATCGCCGTGAACGAGTAACGGCGCGTGACGCTGGCAACATCGAGGCCGGCCGCCGCCGTCAGTTCGGCATACAGGTCTTCATCCTCATACAATCGAATCGCGTGGAGCGTACCGATATCTTTCTGCCCGTCCAGCTTGGTCCAGAGAACACGTGCAAGGTTTTCCGACGTGGGAATCCGGTCCTCGAAGTAGGGCATATCCAGGTTCAAATTCTTATGGTCGAATTCTTCGAGCACATCAAGCAAGATGCGCTTCAAATCGAAGAGATTCACGACCATGCCGGTCTTCGGATCCACCTCGCCTGAGACCGTCACCTCGACCATGTAGTTATGTCCGTGCGCCGGCGGGTTGTAGCAGGGGCCGAACACGGCTCGGTTCTTGGCCTCATCCCACTCGGGCTTGTGATACCGATGGGCAGCGGCAAATTCGATTCGTTTTGTCAGCAAAACGGTAGACATAGTTTTCAGTTCCGGGTTCTGAGTCCTGAGTTCTGGGTTTGAAACTTCGTCCAAACGGACAACTCAAAACTCAGCACTCAGCACTATTGGAGATCCTTGAGCCACTCTTCGCGCAGGCTCCCAGGAACAGGCACCTCGGCGTGGTACTTGTCATGGTGCACCGTCAGCGTGACCGGTATATGTAAGTCGGCGAACGCGGCTGTCATCGACGCGGTCGGCCGGAAGCGGACGAAATGTACCGCACTGATTTTGGTTTCATGACTGTGGCCGCCTTCGAACTCTCCAAAGGCCTGCTCGGTTCCGGCACGGATCGCGACAGTGTCGCCGTGATCGAGTCCCATGAACACATCGAGCCATTCTTTCATCCGATCCTGCTCCGTAAGCTCAATCAACAACGTGGCGCTCAACTCACCGGACCCCGGCATGAGGGCATTATAGACGTCCAATTCATCCTGGACTTTATGGGGCTCGAGAATCTGCTCGACCCGGATCATTTCCTGGGTCTGAAAGCGCAACGTCTCACGATTTTCGAAGACGAGCGTAATGAGCGGTCCAACAGAAATCCGGCGCCGCTGCTTGAGCGCGATGATCTGCGAGCGGAACTGCTCCCGCTGCTGTTCATACTCTGCCGCGGGCAAGAGGTCTTGGGGAGTCAATAGGTTCATGCCGGCAATCCATAGGCATCGCGCACGATTTGAATCGGATGCTTCGTGGGCCTGCCGCCGGCATGGACCATGGCGCCGGCTTGATCCAGCTGCAATCCTGCCAACGGGCAATCGGAGGCCACGAGATCTGCCGGAGCCTGTTCAA
>DASVEA010000404.1:0-5780 GCA_036380815.1 Nitrospiraceae bacterium | reverse complement strand
CGAATAAAGTTCTCCGTCATACCTTCATGATCTTTGAGTCCATCTTGCTGACGCACCCAGCCGGTCGATTGAGCCTTAAATCGCACGATACCTTTTCCAGAAGTTCCGGCAAACAGCGTCCCGTCGGACGAGAGGGCCAAGGCATGGACCAGGATGTCGTCGAGACCGGTGGTGACCACCGACCAGCGGTCAGCGGTGGCGAGTCGATAGACCCCGTCGCCCGTGCCGGCAAACACCCTATCGCCCACGGCAAGAAGGGCTTTGATTTCCAGGCGCTTGAGCCCGCTATTGATCGCCTGCCAGCTCTTCCCTCGATCGCGCGAACGAAAGACCCCGCCACGGAAGGTTCCAGCATAGATCGCGCCGTCTTTCCCCGTAGTGAGCGTCAGAATAAACGGATCGGTCACGCCCTGGCCCGATTTTGTCCAGGTGGCGCCACGATCCTCGCTGCGAAATAGACCAAGGCCGAACGAGCCGGCATAGACAAGGTCATTCCCGACAGTCGTGAGTGCCTGAATGCTCGTGGCCTGCTGACCGGAAGGATCGTATTGAGGCTGGCTTTCCACATGGCCAGGAGCTTGCTGAGGAGATGGCGGAACCGGTGAAGAAGGCGCCTGAGTGGCAGCCCCCAGCATCCCGCCAGTACTCCATATAATACTCAACGCAAGCGCTGAAGGTATAATCCAAACCCAAATCTTCATCTATCCCCTACCCCGTTCCCCCTTGCCAGCTCCTATTCAGACTACGGAAAACCATTTCGGCACAGCAGAACTTCGGTGGCCTGCACGGTTAGAACAAAGGAAGCCCCACGTAGGATGCTCAAAAAGACCGTCCAGCAAGGCCGCAGCGAGAACCTTCCGACTCCTTATACCTCACTTAAGGGGTGTGGCCGAGGCTGCCCTTTACTGCGCGCATCGAGCGACCACTGTTTCATCGTGGGGGCTCTGCGAGCAAGAAGGGCACCTCGCCGCTCCCCGCTCCATTTTTCAGCATCCTGCTATCGGACCCGCTGCCCGGCCGGTCCTATCGGCAGATCCGGATCGAGCGGCAAGTTGACTTCGGTCGGGCCTCCCCGTCCAAAGATGCGTGCACCAATAATTCCAATCTCATACAACACCATCAAGGGCACGGCCATCAAGAGCATGGTAAAGAGGGTCGCATCGGGCGTGACGATGGCCGACAGGATCAACGCAGCCATAATCGCGTGTTTCCGATACTTCGCCAACACCTTGGCCGAGACCACGCCGACCCGCGCCAGGATGGTGAGCACCAGCGGCAATTCAAACGCACAGCCGAATATCAGGAGAAATTTGACGTTGAAGTCGATGTAGGTACCGACGCTCAATTGCGGGGTAATATCGTGATCCATGCCGAAGCTGACGAAGAAATCGATGACCAGCGGGAGAATCACGAGATTACAAAAAATCAAACCGAAGGCAAAGAGCGCTCCCGCTAGCGCAAACAGCGGAATGCCCCAGCGTTGCTCCTTGGGGAGCAGCGCTGGTTCAATAAACTTCCAACACTGATAGAATATGACTGGCAGACTCGCCAGGATCGCTGCCAGAAAGGAAACTTTGATCGAAGCGAATAAGGCTTCCGTCGGTCCGTAGAACACCAGCTGGTTGGGAAACGGACGATTCAACCATGCGATCATTTCTCCGGAAAAGGCAAAGGCCACCATCAGGGCCACCAGAATCGTGGCCCCGATGATAATCAGACGCTTCTTGACAGTCCGGATATGTGCGGCAAGTGGATTGAGAATCTGTGCCATGACTCCGGTCTCGGTTGCTGGTTAACGCCAGCCCCACAACGATGCTCCTCACTGTGGAGCGGCCTGCAGCTCGTGGTCTCGCCAGACACGAATCAGCTCGGCCATCTTGTCTTTCTTCGCCAACTTCTCTTTGTGCAAATCCTTCATGGTCAGTTCTTCGGCCGGAGTCAATACGTGGCGCTTCTGCAATTGGATCAATTCAAGGTCCAGACGGTGGTGGGCATCTTCCAGTTCACGGAATTCGTGACTGGATTGGCGCAGTCGTTCCGCAATCATCGCAATCATACTGTCTGTAAGCATGTCGCACCTCCTGGCTATGAGATTACTGCCGCGGCCTGCTATGTCCTCCCTCGCAACTGACTTCGTGTGTGAATCGCCCCGGCTCCGACACAATCGGATCCAGTTCCATCAGCAATGCATCTTCTATGGGATTGGTATAGTACGTTGGCCGGGTCGTCACGTCGCGAAACCCAAGCCTTCGGTAGAGTGCATGCGCGGCGTGGTTCGAAGCCCGCACTTCGAGCACGGCGCGCATCGCCGCTTGTGCCAGCCCCACCTCCAAAGCCTGTCTGACTAAGGCCTTGGCGATACCCTTGTGCCGCATCGACTCGATGACCGCCAGGTTCATCAGCCGTACTTCCTCGAAGACGACCCAGAAACAGAGATACCCGACAATCGAGATAGAGCCCACTCCGTCCGGCGGCACCTGCTTTGCCAAGAGAAAATGTGCAAAGGGATTGCCGCATAGTTCCGCTTCTAACATTTTGCGCGTCCAGGGGGCCGAGAAGCAAGCCTCTTCGATCTGTAGAATGTCCGGCAGAGCCTCGACGGTCGCCGGCTCAATCACCCATTCGTCCATCACCGTTCCCCCGCTGGAAGAATATCCCCCTTGTCATTCAACGGCCTGGCCACGTTCTCATGCCTCATCTCGTGTTCCACCCTTGCTTTTTCCTTGCGCCGCCCTCATATGACCAGACGGAGTCCGCACCCCCACCGCTCGCGCCAGCACTTTTCTTGCCACCCGTTTTTGACGCAGGGCCATCGGCGACAGACCTCCGGACTCTTCGTACTTCAGTTCTGCTGCAGTGCGTTGCACATACAGCGGACTGATGCCAGTTCCTGCATACTCACCTCGTCGGAGCCGCTCAATCCCTGCCAATCCGATCGAGACGGCAGAGGGTTTCATTGCATGGTCCGGCGCCTCGACAACCGTGGCAGAGGGAAGAATCGATGCACGGATGGCTGACGCTTCGACTGTCCAACCTTCGCCATATACGAGAACCGATCCTGTGAGACTACTCCCCAGCATCGTGGCTGTACCCACCTGTTCTGAGATCACTCGCTCCAACCGGTCATCGCTGGTCCAGCGAAACAGCGCCCAGTAGAGTTCCCCACGCCGACTGTTGAGAATGGGACAGAGTAACATCGAGGTTCCTCTGAGATTCCGAGCCAGACCCTCCAATGTCGGCACCACCGCCAAGGGGAGTTGACTGATCGTCCGGAACCCGAGGAGCGTTGCCAGGCCGACGCGAAGTCCCGTGAAAGACCCGGGACCGATCGACACGACGAGGCCATCCAACTGCTTGAGTGTCAGACCCGTCTCACGAAACAACCGATCGATCGTAGGCAGCAACAGCTTGGCATGCGATCCGGCAGCCGCCTGGTCCTGACGGGCAAGGACGCGCGATCCATCAAGGATCGCCACACTCTGCCATGAGGTTGCGGTTTCAACGGCAAGGACTTTCATCGACCTATACGTGCCCTAATTCGGATGCGTTAATCGGCTGATTCGGAACGATCTCGTGGAACGTTACCTGGACACTGCCCCGCCCTTTCCCGTCTTCCAAGGAGATCTTGAAGGGCCGTACTAATCGCACATCGCCGACTGCAGAACCACCATTGGCGTCCCCGATCGGACGAAAGTCTTCGTACTGAATCGTGGCCTCCACGTCGCCGGCATTCGAGAGCCGATCCTCTTGAACGACGAGCAACGTCCGCCGCTCGAACCAGAGTCGCCGCTGAATCGCCTGAACACCGTCCTGGGACGGACCCGATATGTCGAGCCGATATCGTTCGCCGTCCTCCACAAGCTGCACAGTTTCATTCGTCGCAACCGCACTGGTACCGAGCACGCCACCCATCGCCCATACGCTTAATTGAAATGGCCGGGCCAACTTCCCCATCTCACGCATGTCGGACGGACTACCAGAGAGCACACGTCCCATCGTCGGTAAACGCAATGTAAACTGATCCTTGGCCTGAACGAACTCGAAGAGCTCACTCCCGATGGCTGTAAAACCTCTCATCCGCATCACATTGGGCCGTTGATAATAGACCGCACCTTCGACACGCGTCGCGATGGGAATAATCCCTCCCCGCACCTTCGCGCTGAAGAGACCCTTCATTGTCTGGATCGCCGCTTCCCGCTGACTCAGCAGAGCCGTCAACTCCTCCACCGTCGCCTGCTTGAGCCCAACTTCCTCGCGCGGCGCAAACAGTGAACAAGCCGATAATAGGGTAAGAGTCAAAACACTCACGATAATAATATTGGCGAAAGAACTCCTGGATTTCCTTCTTCTCCCACCACCCATCAAAGCGTAAGGGGCAGGTGGGTGAGCCTCCACTGCGCGCGTCCTGGACATGAAGGCACGACCCTGAAGGGTGCTCAAAAAGTTCAGACTTCTCACCCACCCCACCCCGGCGCGCCAAGACGCGCCGTTCCGCGGGCAAGGCCGCAGTAACCTATCACTTACTACTACGGGGTGGGTGGGATGATCCCAACTGCGCGCGTCCAACGAGGGCCTTCCGAGGCCGCGCGTTGCGCGAGCACGGGGATCGTCCCAGCTACCCCGCCCATTTTTCAGCATCCTGCTATGCCAGAACCACATCCAACGCCTCCCCCACCTCACGAATCCCAATCAATTCGATTCCATCGATGGGCTCCAGTTTGGCCAAGTTCCGTTCCGGCAACAGACAGCGTTTGAATCCCATCTTTGCCGCTTCACGAATCCTCATCTCGGCCTGACTGATTGCGCGCACTTCACCGCCGAGCCCCACTTCACCCAACACCAACAGTCCCGGCTCAATCGGCACCTCACGCAAACTCGATGTGACCGCCGCCACGATGCCCAAATCGATGGCCGGCTCGTCGATATGCATCCCCCCAACGACGTTCACGTAGACATCTTGTCCGGACAGATGCATACCCAGCCGCTTCTCCATGACCGCGAGCAACAGCGAAACCCGATTCTGCTCCACACCATTCGCCATTCGTTTCGGCATCGCATAACTCGTGGAAGACACCAATGCTTGTAGTTCGACCAGAATAGGCCGCGACCCTTCGAGACTGGATACCACGACCGATCCCGTCGTGCGCTGGGACCGTTCCGCCAGAAACAACTCGGACGGGTTGCTCACTTCCTCCAACCCGGAATCTTTCATTTCAAACACGCCGATCTCGTTGGTCGAACCAAAGCGATTCTTCACCGCGCGGAGAATACGAAAGCTGTGGCCCTTGTCTCCTTCAAAATAGAGCACCGTATCGACGATATGTTCCAACAGTCGCGGTCCGGCGATCGCTCCATCTTTGGTGACATGCCCAATGATGAAGACCGGCACGCTGCTGCGCTTGGCATACCACATCAATTGGCCTGCCACTTCCTGCACCTGGCTGATGCTGCCAGGCGCGGACGTGATCTGTTCCGTGTAGACCGTTTGGATCGAGTCGACAACCACAGCGGCAGGCTGGATCTCTTGCACGGCTTTGAGAATCTGTTCGAGGGAGGTTTCCGCCAGGATTAAAAGATTCGGATGCTCAATGCCGAGCCGCTGCCCCCGCATCTTGATCTGCCTTGGAGATTCCTCGCCGGAAACATACAACACAGGTTCTTCCTTGGAGGACAGGCGCGGGAGCGCCTGGAGTAACAGAGTGGTCTTTCCGATCCCGGGATCGCCGCCGATCAGGATGACCGAACCGGGAATGACTCCGCCCCCAAGCACCCGGTCGAAC
>DASVEA010000403.1:0-2392 GCA_036380815.1 Nitrospiraceae bacterium | reverse complement strand
ATCAGAACCGGCGCCATCAAAAGTCGACACAGGTGAAGGAAATTAAGTTACGCCCTCGGACAGATAAGCATGACTTGGAGATCAAGATTCGACAGATTAAGGGGTTTCTGGCCGATGGTAACAAGACCAAAGTCCTCCTGACGTACCGCGGTCGCGAGATGGCGAATCAGGAGATGGGCCGGACACTCATGAATACGGTCATCGCAGAGTTGGGAGATGCAGGCACGATCGAATATGCCCCACGCATGGAAGGGCGGAGCTTGATCATGATCGTGGCGCCGAAGTAAGACGGTCGGCCCGAACGCTATTCACCAAAGGACGCACCGACATGAAGAATAGGAAAATGAAAACGCATAGTGGAGCCAAAAAGCGGTTTACCCGCACCGGCTCTGGGAAATTGGTCAGGCGAAAGGCGGGGAAACGCCATATCCTCACCAGCAAGACACAGGATCGAAAGCGCCGATTAAGCGGTACGGTTCTCGTGGATAAGACCAAGATTCAGGCACTGAATCGCTTATTGCCCTACAACTAAATTGGAATCTACGTATCGCGTTAACCAAAAGGAGTACTGACTCATGCCTCGCGCAAAAGGTGGCCCCAAAACAAGACATCGGCGGAAGAAGCGGCTGAAACTGGCCAAAGGACAGTACGGAGGGAAGAGCCGGCTGTTCCGCACCGCAACAGAATCAGTCGATAAGGGTCAGGCATACGCCTATACCGGACGGAAAAACCGGAAACGGGATTTTCGCGTGTTGTGGATTGCACGCATCAACGCGGCAGTTCGGGCGCATGGACTGACCTATGGCCGGTTTATTAACGCCCTGAAGAAGGCCAATATCCTCTTGGACCGGAAGGTCTTATCCGATATGGCGATCAAGGATGCCACGGGGTTTGAGCAATTAGTCGGTCTTGCCAAACAGCACCTCGCCCCTGCCGGGGCGTAACGCGTGAAGCGCGGGACGGAATGAGTATATCCGTATCGTCGCATGCAAGATACGCTTCACGAGAAACGCGCTAGGGTGCGCCGACGGGCGTGCCCTCAATACCGTTCGGATAGTTCCGTCAGATCGATTTCGAACGCAACAGCCGGAACACTAATCTGCCAGCGCTCGAGAACTTCCGGGTGTAGTTCCCCTATCACACCGACCTGTTTCCCTTCAGATACAATACTCCCCGCTCGTCCAGCGAGAAATGAAGGATGCTGGATCGGTTCCAGGCTATAGGCTTGGTTCAAATAGTAAAACAGCGTGTCCAGGCAGGAGTGGGCCTCGGAGAAATGCGCATCAGCATGGGCGATCATCCCACCGAGCATTGTCACAGTGCACGACCCGGTAGACTCCGCGGGATCGGGGCGTGCCACTTCGCCGGCCTCGAATAGCCGATGGGGATAAAATGCCCGGTTTGATGCAGCCTCTACGCGAAGTAACGACGGAAGCATCCATTGCCGAAGGGCGGAGAAGTTCTGGGACATCACATTATCCACCTCGACAAGCTCCCCCCATTCGGTCCCTTCCAATCGCATCGCATCACGCAGGTCCTGAGGAGATCCGAGAATGTTGGAAATGATTTCTTGGAAACCCATGCCGACCATGAGGGCTCTCACACGGTCCGAGACCTCCTCGATGCGCGATAATCCACCGACCGTGAACTGCGAGGGCATCACCGGCAAAAAGTCGCTGTACCCGCGGCTGATCGCGACATCTTCGACGACGTCCATCGCGTGCATCAGATCCTGCCGATAGAGCGGAAGCGTCACTGTCACTGCTTTACCTCTGGTCATCACCTCATAGCAATAGGCCGTGAGGGCCTTCGCTACGTCGCGGGAGCCGAGCGTCTGCCCAAGAGCCTGTTCTATGGTGCTGACGAGAAGCTTCCATGACTTCCCTAGATCTTGGGGAGTCCTGACCGCCTTGCCGAGAGCTGTCTTATAGGGATACCGTACTTCGATCGGCTCAATAACAGCTCCACGATCCGCCAGATTCGCTGCAAAAATGTTGAGGGTCAGGACGACCATCGGGAGGTCAGTGCCGGTCACCTCGACGAATAGGGCGTCATCTCCCACCAGCACTTCTCCGACTTCGCGGCTATTGATGATCGGCGGAAAGGAGAGGGCCTGATGCTTCGCATCGCGCAGGAAGGGCAGGCGACCATGTCCCGCGAGAATCCCGCCGAACTCCAGACCCTTGGGATGGACGAGCAGCATCTCCCCCAGCGTCATGACCGTATCCATGCCCAACGGGACAAATGTAATTTCGTCCGGCTTCACCAAATCATAGGTGACAGGAAACTCGATCGCCGCGAGCCGATAGAGTCCGATCGACACGGTCCGGCGTTTACGGCCGAACATCTCGGCGAGTTTTTCTTGTGTCTGAATCAGCTGAGCGAGGCCCTC
>DASVEA010000402.1:0-2016 GCA_036380815.1 Nitrospiraceae bacterium | reverse complement strand
AAGGGCGGTGGGAACAGGCGGTCACGTCGTTCAAGCAGGCCCTCGACTATCACCGAGTCGTCGGGAATGAAGAAGGACTGGCGGTGACCTATAGCCAGCTCGGCAAGTGCTTTCTCGACCAGGGCGACCTCACCAGAGCCGAACGCTGCCTCAACAACGCTTCGGAACATTACATCAAGCTCGGTAATGAATCGGCCGAAGCTGCGGTGCTCCGACTCCTTGCCACGGTGTACGACACCCGTCATGATCTCGTGTCAGCACGGCGGTGTCTTGAACGCGTGGTGGCACTCGACCAGCGATACGCACTGCCTGAGCTTCAAACCGACTCGACCTATCTTGAGAAGTTGAAGCAATCCGGTTAGCCCCTCTTTCGCTCTTCTGTCTATCCCCGAACAGCCTCCACCAACTGTCCAGCATTCTTTCACTTTCCACCAAGACGAATCCGGCATATTTCTGGACAGAACCTGACCCTCTGGTATCTTTGGAGCGTCACCCTGTTGCTTCAAGTTTCACCATGAAATATCCGACAGGTTACTGACGTGGATATCGCATGCCATTTCTTGCTCGGGCACTCACAGCATTGGCTCTCGGGTCACTCATGACGACTACCTACGCGCACGCCGCCGACCCCTCGCCCAAGATCACCGTGGGGACTCAAGAAGTCGGCCTCTCGATAGGATATCTCTTGCCTCATCTTCTCACACAAGACCACACCACGAAGCAACGAGGCCCGGCCTTCATGCCCTCCTGGATGATGACGCTGACCGATCCCATCGGCGGCAGTTGGTATCGGGGCCAGATCTCACTCGGCGCCGAAATGGTCTATATCCAATTTCATGAGCCAATTCTCACGCACGGCGTTGGCTTCGCCCCGAAAATCAAATACACCTTCGTCGCACTTGACCGGATTCGACCCTATGCGGAATTCGCCGGAGGCCCCTTTTGGACCGACCTCGCCGGGAAAATCCCGGAAGAGTCCAGCCAGTTCAACTTCGTATTGATGGCAGGATTTGGGGCCTCCTATTTCCTGACCAACCAAGTCGCACTCAACATCGGCTACCGCTTTCAACATATTTCCAACGCCGGCACGCAATACCCGAACCTGGGACTCAATGCCAGCCTGCCCTATGGCGGGTTTTCATTCTATTTTTAAGGAGAAGGGCAGCATGACACGGCATCTCTTTCACTGGACAATTCTGGGACTCGTTGTATTGACGACCACCACGACAGTTGGATGCACCACGCGATGGATCGATATCAACCCCTCGCTAACCAGCCGGCATGAGCCAGTCACACAATCCATCCTCAACGATGAGCGGGTCCCGTTCATGATGGATGGGTTCCGCATGACGCAGAACGGCGCTTCCCAGAATCCTTCGACCGAGGTCGAACATCGCATCTTGAACACCGTGCAAGAGACACGCTTATTTTCGACGCTCATTCCGCTCGGAGGAAACGTCGCTTCGCTCGGCGATAAAGTAGTGACCGCCCGGATCACCTTTGATGAAACAATCGACTCTCATTCGGGAGATACAGCGTGGAAGGGGTTTGTCATCGGAGCATCCATGTTTCTCCTCTCGCCGGTAATCGATCTTGACTATGACTATGCCGCGGAGGCGAGTCTCGAACTCGGACGCTGGGACGGCCAAGTGAAGCGTTATAAAGCACGTTCGGCAGGTACGGCTCACTATACTGTGTTCGCCGCCTCGCCGACGATGATCGGCGAGCTCAAGGGACAGGTCACTGAAGCCTGTCTGACTGATCTTATGGATCAGCTCATTCGAGACACCAACTTCTATACGGCAAGCAGTGCCCCCCTACCGGACTCGCCCATCGTTTCAGTCGCCGTGAAGGCACGGAAATCCCTGCCTTCCCCTACTGCTCCTTCCGCTGTCCCCGTTTCAACCGCGCCGGCCCCGTAAGCAGGAAATCCCCCCTGCCTCAACTGCCTCTGGCTGACCCTGCTCCCTCAATGCTATAGTGGGTTCTTTGCGAAGGAGCGCTGCATAATGGACA
>DASVEA010000401.1:0-3297 GCA_036380815.1 Nitrospiraceae bacterium | reverse complement strand
GTCGCAGGGCAGGATGTTGAGTGCGCCAGGAGGAAGTCCAGCCTCCAGGACCACTTCGCCCAAGAGTAATGCGGTCAGGGGTGTCTGTGGCGCGGGCTTTATAAGAATAGAATTGCCGGCGGCCAGAGCCGGAGCGACCTTGTGGGCCACAAGATTCAGGGGAAAATTGAAGGGAGTGATCCCGAGCACCGGACCGATCGGAACCCGACGGAGAATGCCGAGATGGGAATCCGTCCCAGGCGTCCAGTCGAGAGGGATCACCTCGCCCGGTATGCGCTTGGCCTCTTCAGCCGCAATGGTAAAGGTCTGGACAGCCCGATTCACCTCACGCTTCGAGTCGGCAATCGGTTTGCCGGCTTCAGCCGTCATCAGGCGGGCAAATTCCTCGCGTCGGTCATAGAGCCCGCCCGCGATCTTTTGCAACACACGATAGCGGGCGTGGGACGGCAAGGCTCCCATTGCGGCAGCGGCATCGACCGTCGATTGAATCGCAGCCTCGGCGTCGGCAGAACTCGCGTTCGACACCTCGGCGAGTAGTTGACCTGTAAACGGATTGTTCACGAGGACAGCGGTCTCCCCGTGCCGCCACAGACCCCCAATCAAAAATGGACGTGGTTCCTGCACGAGAGACGTCCCGCGGGTGGTGAAGACTCAGTCGGCGGACTTAACCGATGCCGCAGGCGCTGACTCAAGATTGGCAGCCTGTTGGGCGATACCGGCTTTGGCAACTAAATCCTCTGTGCCCCAATCGCGAATCGCCTCAAGCGTGAAGGCCTCATAGGTCGAGACGCCGTGGCACGTCGGGCAATCCGGCATCGGCACCTTGCGATAGAAGACTTCCGACAAGCACGACATGCACATCCAATAGGCTGGTTCCCCTTCGGGTTGCGGAACAGACCAAAACGATTGTGTTGCAGACATAGGTAATCCTTAGTGAATGATGAATTGACTGTTTTGTGCCACTGCCGTCGGCCCGTGAAGCTCGGTGGGTTCTCCCTGGGAGCGTGGGGCAGTGGCCAACATGCGATCAATCTCCTCGGCAAACTCGTCGAACGGGACTGCGCCAGGAATCGCGACCGCCGGCTCTTTCTCAGTGGGCCCACCAGCCGTTCGCATCAGAATAAAACCGGGGGTGCCATGAAATCCCCACCCGTTCGCCTCTTGGCGATCCTGGAAAATGGATTCGAGATATTGCCGCTCGTCGAAACACTTGGCAAACGACGTCTGGTCCAAGCCGATCACCTTCGCGTAACCTTTGAACAATCCCGGGTCTAAGCGGCCTCGTTCGCTGAAGAGCCGATCGTGCATTGGCCAATATTGACCCTGGGCTCCGGCACAGCGCGCAGCCACTGCAGCCTCAACACCGACCCCCTGGTCCGCTCGAGGATAGTCGCGATAGACAAACCGCACTTTGCCCGTATCGATATATTTGGCCTGCAAGCGAGGCCAAGTCTCCCGAAAGAACTTCGCACAGTACCCACACGTGAAGTCAGAATACTCGATCAAGGTGATCGGTGCGTCCGCGCTCCCTCTGATTCGTCCGTCGTCCGTGACCGCCCCAGCACCAGCCTGAGTCAGCTGCGCGAGAAACAGCAGCAACACCGCAGCAACTGTGCGAAAGAGGTGCGAGCCCATCATGTACGGGGAGTGCGCGTTGCTTTTACGCGCTCCAGCAACCCGATCATGAGAAGAGGCCAGACAACTGTGGCATCGCTTAACACTTCAGCAAAGCGCCCGCCTTCTTCCGGCGGGACAAACTTTCCCCACGAAATGCCCTCTTGATAAGTACAGCCGCTCAACCCGCCCCAATAATCCGGTTCCGGACAGATGCGTACACCGTACCGGAACCGAGGTGGCTGCACATTGAGGCCAAGCCGCGTATTGCAGATCTCAATGTAGGGGCCGACCTGTTGCGACCAATTGCGAGGCACTCCCCCGCCGATCGTAAAGATCCCACGCCGCTTGGCGGAAATGACATGGCTCGCATAACTGTTGAGATCGAGGTAGGGATTGAACGAAGGACAGGAGCGATGAATCGCGTGCAGCACATCAAGATCACTGCCCCCCTTTACCTGCGCACGAGCCCGATCGAGTTCTCGGCTCATGGCCCAGGTTCCAAGATCCAGCCCCATCTCGGAATCGGTAAATGCAGGGATGAAGACCGGGACTTTTTTTACATAGGCACTTTTGAGAATACCCGCTCCGTCATATTCTTCCGCAAGCGTCTTCCCCAGTTCACGGGTAAGAATCTCGGAGGAAAGAGACTGGTCCTGATCAATCCGCTTCATCGTTCGGGCGACGACATGCTCAACATAGTTGAGATTGGACTCCATCTCCAGCGTGTCGTAGACCCGATTATAGCCTTTCTTGAACAACTCTTCATCGGACATGGACGAATGGTGCCGATAGTGTGTTTTCCCAACCGATTCACTCAGCCCATGGGCAATCAATGCACCGGTCGAGACGACACATTGCACCATCCCATGATCGATCATCGAACTGATGATCTTGCCCATCTTGGCAATGGTCATCGCCCCAGACAGTGTCAACACGACGTAGCAGTCGGGGTCTTCGATCATCGCCCAAAGCACTTCGTAGGCTTCGCCCAAGCTGCGGCCTCCGAAGGCCGTCTTTCGCATAGCGGTCAGCAGGCCGTCGAAGGACTCGATCTGTTCCGGGTCGAGTGGCTCGAGCGCTTCGAGTCCATCTTGCGCCCCATCGTGGAATTCACGTGCACCCATGGCCAGTCTACCTACCTTAGAAGTGAATAGAGAAACGGCGCACTCTTTATACACAACCAACGATAGAGGCGTCAACGAAGTTGCACCACGTAAAATCTCTCGTCGCGTGAAAACGCATGACCTATTCATCAAACCACCACAATTGACGGAAGAGAAAGTCGGAGCGCGATCAACACGATCCTGAACGATCGAGACGTGGATTCAACGACCTCCATGACTTACGCATACAGAGGCGCGGCCCTCCTCACTGAGGTGGACGTAAGAAGATCTCCGAGAGGGGTTATTCCAGCGCCATGCTCAATTAATGGCTCTGGGCCGTGCAAGCGGATTATGGGGGAAGCTCCTACCGAAGTGGTTTTCCACGCGCAATCTTGGACGAGGCGCGCGCGCACGAGCGAGAACGAAAAACTCACGGGAGGTGTTTTATCCGGTCGCCAAGAGTAATTAAAATGGCTCCCGGTCGGGTCAAGCAAGGTATGGTGGTCCCAACGGGATTTGAACCCGTGTTTAAGCCTTGAGAGGGCTCCGTCCTAGGCCAGGCTAGACGATGGGACCA
>DASVEA010000400.1:0-4442 GCA_036380815.1 Nitrospiraceae bacterium | reverse complement strand
CGTACTGCAAATCACTGGTCAGAGCCTCCAACACTTTCTGCATCAGAGCCTCTCGATCCAGTGTCGAGCTGAACAGCAATCCGGCTCGATGGAGGGCCGTCAACTGGGCCACTTTTCGGCGCAGTTCGACTCGCGTCTGTTCCTGCCCCAAATACGCTTCTCGCAATTCTTCGTGCCGTGACTCTAGGAACGTAATCTGCTCCTGAATCAACGCCTCGCGTTGCTGGCTCTCCAGACGAAGATGGCGATTGATCAGCATCCATGCGACAAGCACGGGCACCAATCCGAGAAGAATGAGTTCGCCCAAGCTTGCCGAGGGGTTCATCACGCGGAGCCCCACGGCCAGAATCAGGCCGGCCAACGCACCGCAGAACGACCACGTCACATGCCTCTGCGACGGTGTGCTACCTGCCGCTGCATGAATTGGCGCCACCTCCATCCCTCGGTCGCCAACCGTCCCTTTAGACGGAGTACCCTCAGCCGGTTCGTGCGAATGGGATACGTGCGGTCGAACCTGCGACGTCCGGTCCATTTTCGGTCCTGCCACTATCTGCCAGACCCTGTGGCGCCATGTGCCCTGCCCCTCGCCTTGCCATCGAATGGTCCATTGGCACCACTCGTCGTCATTCGCGATACAGGATAGGTCCGTCAGAGTGGCCGGCGGCAGGCCATGGACGCGAACCGGTACCGCCGCCATAATGCCTTGAGCAGCTTGACACATCAGCTGCGCGCACCGTCTTCGATACGGGCCAAACTGACGAAGGGTACGGCCGGAAAACTTCATCGCCAGGGTCGCGGAGGTCGGCGTCACCTCAACCACTCGAAATTCGACCGAACCGGACGCGAACTTGTTCCCGAAGTAGGGAAACTTGCCATAAATCTGTGCCAGTGAAAACGGCCGGGCAAGCACCTGCATAATCGAAGACGCCTTCTCCATCCCACCCCGAAACACAAATCGAGGATCGCCGGACATGCGCTCGCAGAACTCATACAGATAGGCCGTGAACTCATACGTGTAGCTGTTCCACGCATTCTTCAGAAACTCCGGCGTCACATGATAGACCGGATCTTTGATGCGCTGATTCAATAGCTGGCACAGGTCCTCTACCGCTTGACTCCCGGCTGAGGCTCCCCGCTCACGAGCCAGCGACTTTTCGAGGTAGACGACGACAGCCCTGATACTCATCCCACTCAAATCTCTGATCGCGCGTCCCTGCTCGTCCAATCCAAACGGACGGAACTCCATGACCTCCCGCTCAAGAATCGTGCGATCCTTCGGCAACAGCCCAAGATCAGATTGCGTCTTGAGTTCGATCTCATCCGTCAAACTGTTATTCATGTGTCACTCTTTTTGATCATCACTCTGCCAATGTCGATATATTCTGGCGCTGGTGATAAGCAAAAGGTTGGGTTAACAGCGGCCTATCAAATTTCGAGCCATTTGTCTCGCCGTTACCACCACGATTCCGCCAACTCTGCTGCACCCCTATGTAGGGGCGCCTAGTATAAATAGCCAACCTATGACTTTCAAATACAAACAAAGCATTTCTTGCAATTCGCGAAATGGTGGCATTTCGTCTCCTCACCTTAAACAGGGACCCTCGTTGATTCGGACTCATGACCGAAAGATGTGGGCGCGCTACTAGCAGGCGGCGGGAAAACTATGGTGGCACGGTGGAAGTTGAATTGGTCTACACGTCCAGGACAACAGGAGAGTATCCTGCTAGTGCTTGATCGATCGCTTGAGTTTTTTCTCGACGCTCGCAATCTTGCTCTGCAAACGCCCTGCGTGGCCTTTCCGATAGTCGACTTTGATCGTGCAGGAAATGCGATCGCAATCTTTCTTCATCCGTTCATAGCATTGATTGACGACGGCAAAGACCTCATTCCACTCCCCTTCGAGCACCGTCCCCATCGGGTTCAACCGGTAGTCCACTCCGCTCTTATCGATGATATCGAGCGAGCGCGCTACATACTTGCCAACGCTCTCTCCTTTACCCAACGGCGACATACTAAATTCCAGCAGAACCATGGTCCTTCCCTCCATGCTCTTCTCTCTTCGCCTAACGGTTCACATTTTGCGTCTAACGTTTTACGTCTTCGGAGCCCGCTCATCCAGCCAGACCTTCGGATACTGGACCTTGCCCAACAAGCGAAATCCGTCCAACGCCTCACGCAGCAGCGCTCGGCGTTTTTCAAAATCCGGCTCGCTCGCCTTCGTTTGCTCCCGAAGCTGGCCGAGCCAGTCGACAAAGGCGGCAAACTCTTCACCGAATATTTTCTCCAGATCTTCCTTCATAAAGCCTGACAAGGCCGGGGCGACCCCACTGGTGCTGATGGCCACGCGCAAATGACCGCAAACCACCACCGCCGGCATCATGGCTGTTGAGGCTTCCGGCTGGTCGACCGACCACAATAAGACCCTCTTCTCACGCGCTTTCGCGAACAGCGCTCGGGAAAAATCCCGATCACCGCGAACCATGTTCAATACCAGAATTGCACTGTCCAAATCGGAATCGCGAAAATGACGCCCACGGTGCACGACTTTCGCCGAGGAGGCCATATCTTTTAGTATGTCGTGTAACGTCGGCGCCACGACGATCACTTTCGCCCCGGCCTCCAACAACCGCTGGGTCTTTTCCGCGGCCTCTTCGTCACCCCCGAGTACAAGCACCGGGTACCCTTTCACATCGAGAGACAATGGAAAACCCGAATTCGCAGCCATGATGGTTCCCCCCAATTCAATAGCGGGGCGTATCATACAACACCCAATTTTGAAGCGTAAACTGCGCCTTCCACTTTTCTGCCGGCCCCCGCTATAATGCGCGCTCAGAGAGCGAGCTCGCGAGATAGGCAGGCACGGCATAGCCAGGCAATATCGAAGGCCGCTATGCAGCGTACCGATGAATGTTTAATAATCGAGAAGGGATGGGCTGACCAGGAGGCAATGCTGGATGTTCAATGGTCAATGTTTAATGAGTAGAAGGGATAGATGGTCAGGAAGCAATGTTGAATGATAAATTTTGGATGTTTAATTGAGAAGAAGACATACTGCCTGAAGGCGCGACAAGAATATGACCGAACATTTAACATTCATCATTGAACATTCAACATTAGTAGTTAGGTGTCAGCCGGGTCGGCATCGAGTTCCATATTCCAATAGAAATAGTCACGCCAGCTGTCCGGTGTGTTCCGAATCCCGATGGTAATAGTCACAACCGGATTCCAGCGCGGCTTCACCGGCTTCTTCATGAGCCGCATGCCGGCTTCATCGGGCGTGCGACCGCTTTTTTTGTTGTTACAACGCCAGCAAGCCGTCACGATATTTTCCCAGGTCTTTCGACCACCCTTGGCGATGGGGACGACATGATCGAACGTCAGCTCTTCGGTCCGGAACTTGTGGCGACAGTACTGGCAGGCATAGCCATCTCGCGTAAAGATATTGATGCGGGAGAATTTGACCGCCCGGTGAACATCCTTGAGCCGGACCAGTTTGAGGAGCCGCATGACGGAGGGAAGCTTTATGGAGATCGATACCGCATGGACCTCTCGGTCGTAGACCTCGAGGACTTCAACTTTGCCCTGCCAGAGAAGCGCGATCGCCTTTTGCCAATTGACGACCCGCAGAGGTTCGTACGTCGCGTTGAGCAGAAGAGTCATTTCCATGCAACAACTCCATTCCCCACCGAGGCTCCTTGTATGAGAGGGCCTGGGTTTGGTGTTGGAACGCGTACCTTCTCTATGCCATAAGCCTCGGTCGAAATCAAGTCACTGACGAGTCTGCGAAACGTACGAATTGCTTCGCCACTCGGCCAGGAAGAAGGATTAGCGCCATGCCTGAATTTTTCACCGTCGCAACACTAGAGGAAATTCCTCCGGGGACCGGACGGACCGTCGAAGTCCAAGGGGTTTGGATTGCCCTGTTTAATGTCGATGGGTCCTTCTACGCCGTCGACAACACCTGTCCTCATGCTGGAGGACCGCTCGGAGAAGGCCATCTCGATGGCCTCGTCGTCGAGTGTCCATGGCACGGATGGCGATTCAACGTACAAACCGGCGAACGACCGGAGAATCCGGACATCACGGTCGCCTGCTGTCCCGTCCGGATCGAAGAGAATCAGGTTCAGGTGGCACTGCCAGAGAACTTCACCTAGCCCGCATCATTCAAGCGAGACGAGCGAGACTGGCGAGAAAAGCGCGACTGGAAGCGTAAATCGTTCTTCGTTAAACGTGAATCGACGATTAACGGTTAACGTCTTTAAATGAGGCCGCACGTCACGCGAGTCGCGCGCATCGCGCTTGTCGCGCATCTGTTAAGGCACAGCATCAGGATCTTTGGGTGTCACGCCATCAGCAGGTAACGACGCGGCGTTGACCTTCTTCAACGAGAGGTCCGCATGCCAAATGAACTCCCGCTCGAACCATTGGCCCGTCACTCCTTG
>DASVEA010000399.1:0-2847 GCA_036380815.1 Nitrospiraceae bacterium | reverse complement strand
CGCTCGGCATCCCGATCCACGTGCACGCCTCCTGGTTCGTGGTGTTCTTCTTTGTGACTTGGTCAATGGCGACGGGCTATTTGCCCGAGACGTTGCCTGGTCTGTCGGTCCCACGCTATTGGGGGATGGGTGGCTTTGCTGCCCTGTTATTGTTCCTCTCCGTCCTGCTCCATGAACTGGGACATTCCTATGTGGCGCTGCGCTACCAGATCCCTATCAAGCAGATTACGTTGTTCATTTTCGGAGGAATGGCGCACATGGGCAAGGAACCGCCCAGTCCGCGGGCCGAGTTTTTGATCGCGATGGCAGGACCACTCGTGAGTTTAATCCTGGGGGCCGGTTGTCTCGGCGGAGCCATGGCCGTGGAATCATTGTTCGCGCGATCCGGGGTTCAGGGACTCATCGTCCTTGGGAGCTTGCTCGGCATGGTGAATGTACAGCTCGGACTATTTAACCTGATCCCGGGGTTTCCGTTAGATGGCGGACGTGTCTTACGGGCTGGACTGTGGGCCTGGAACAAGGATTTCAATCGAGCGACGAGTCAGGCTGCGCTCGTGGGAATAGGATTCGGTGTTGCTCTTGGTTTGACCGGCGCGGTCTTGATGGTGGGGGCCTGGGCTGGCGCTTTGGGACATTCCATCGCGACGAACGGGGGCTGGCTCATCTTTATCGGCGCATTCCTCTTTTCGGCGGCCCTGGCAGGTAGACGGCAGGCAGCCCTGCGGACTCCGTTGGCATCGGTAGCGGTTCGCCAGGTTATGGTCCACCGCGTTGTAACCCTATTACCGGAGATCAGTGTGCAGGACGCGGTCGATCAATATTTTGTCGCACTTGGATTTGGTGGATTCCCAGTATGCGAAGAGGGGCAGGTTCTCGGGGTGGTCACAGTGCGAGACGTGCAGGCGCTTCCCACAGCACTCTGGCCTTGGCGCCGCGTTCGCGAGATCATGCGTCCGGCGTCGACGGCTTTCTGTATCCCTCCGGACTGGTCCGTCATGCAGGCGATGGACCGCATGGTCCAGGGCGGGTGGGATCGTCTCGTGGTGATGGAGAACGAAAAAATCGTAGGGCTTGTCACCCGATCAGCCATCGCGCATTTCTTACAGATGCACAAGGCGTGAAAGGTGGGACGTGAAAGGTTAGAGGTAAGGCGTCAAGAGATTGAAGGGTTTCCCCTGTCACGCCTTATGGCTCACGTTTCACGCTTAGTCGTTCGCGCGGGCGATGGATATGTTCTGCGCGATGGATATACGCACGAGGTGGACTACGAGCAGGAATCCGTAGACGACGCAGAAGAACTTGAAGGTGGCGCGATAAAAGTCTGTCAAGAGGATGGGGAGACAAAGGGCGAAGAGCAGGCTTGCGATCAGCGTCACGAAGGTCAACCGCTTGCAGAATTCATGAGAGGCTTCCCGTCCAATCTGTTTCAGCGCGCGGGCATAACGGTCGGCTCGTTGAATTTTGGCTGCCTTCAAGGCGGCCTCGCCTGTGCCCCAGTAGCGCAAGTAGAAATAGCCACCCAGAATCAGCAGCCAAGGCAATCCCCACAATGGCCAGTAGGCCGTTCCTCCGTAGGTTTCGCTGCTGAGCAAGGCGGCGAAGGAAGGGGCGTAGAGCAACCCCATCACCAACGGCAGGATGCGCTCATCATTCGGACGCTCGCCCTCCGGTCCGCCATGAATCAGCTCCCGTTCAAAGAGGGGGTAGCCGTACTTGAGGACCACGAGCGCGATCGCCGCGCTCATGGTTTTGTCAGGAATATAGCGAATCCAGTTCTGGAACCAATTGACGATCCACCAACTCAGACTTTCCCCCCAAGTAATTCCGAATAAGGATTCGAGGTAGAGATGCGCAGTGTGTTCCCATTGGAGTACGCGCAGGCTCACCGACTCGGCGACATCGGGATTCAAGGCAAAGATCGTTTGCTCATGCAATGCCGCTTGCACAAATGTCCCAGGCAGGCTCATGACGATCGCACCGCCGAACCCAAAGATATAGAGGAACCAGGCATGGGATAGGGCTGAATTGCGTCCGGTGCGGAGATATTTTTGAAAGCCTATTTGCCTGGCCATCCAGCCCCAATAAAACGCACCGGCGATGTTCACCAGCGACCAGGGGAAGATCACCACATCCGCCCCGGTTTCTGGATACAACAGCCAGTTGACAACGGAATTCGAGAGAAGGGCCACGATGGCTCCCCACCAGGGGCCCAAGAGAAACGCAACCAGCGCCGTTCCCGTCATGTCGAGAAACAGAATGCTCTCCAGATGGCGGCTCAATGTGAGCCCAATGTAGTTGAGAAGCAGACCCGCTGCGACGATGACGCCGGTTTCGTACAAGAAGAGATAGGAGACCCCGCGGAGGGGCTTCGACGAGAATAGACTGAACGAGGATGGCGAGTCAGCAACCGGGCGCTCGGTTGGAGACGGCGACTTTGTTTCCTTCGTCGGGGTCAGCCGGTTTTTGACATCCAGTAGCTTCTCCATGAGGGTCAACAGCGCCGCGATGAAGCCAATCACGGTACCACCGAGCATGAGCATGTCTTTGCCGAAGTCTTCGGGCATATGAGGCGGTTCCCTTATAGATAGTGCCGGTTGCCATTCTATCCACGAAGGGATATCCCCGCCAGCAAAAGTCCAGAAGCCGACAGGCTGATTGATCTGTCTGGTTGGTCTGGTCTATCCGGTCTATCTGGTTGATCTGGTTTGTTTGGTTTATCTCATTGGTCTTGTTCAACTAAACAGACCAAACAGACCAGCCAGTCCTCCCGGTTTGGCAGGATGCGAGAAAACTATTTTTGCACGCCATACTTCATTGGGCCGCGCATCTTGGGCAACCGGAGTACAC
>DASVEA010000398.1:0-8089 GCA_036380815.1 Nitrospiraceae bacterium | reverse complement strand
GGACGTTGCCTTTCATGGCAAAGTCTTTAAATTCTTTCAGCATGAATCTTCCTCCTTCTAGAGCAAATAGGTAAACTACGCGCCTATCGCTTCTTGGTCGTGTCGAAACTGTACCCAAGGTTGATGAGGTACATGTTGTCCGTATTCCCGGTGCCACTCGCCGGACTGCTGTTATATCGGGTCGTCACTTGGATGCCGCTCACGAAGCCTTTCCAAATCTTGAGCCTCACGCCGTTATCCATCGTTAGGAAGAAGTCCGACGAATCTTGCAGAGAGGGGAAGATTTCGTTGAAGTGGTACATTGTAATGCGATCGTCCAAGAGTGGCCAGTTCCACTTCATGGACGCGCGTGCGCGAAGGCTCGATTTGTCGTCTGCCGCGCGGAAATCTTCATTGAAGTAGGCTAAGCCGGCTTCGGTGTAGAAAGTCATATCTTTGAGGATGCCGGAGAAATCTTCCCGTTCGATGAATTGATAGCCGGGACCACTTGCGAGGGCGGTTCGCATCTTCAAGTCTTGAAAGCGATCGCTTTCGAAGTAGGCGGAGGCGAACCAGTAGAACCGTTTGGTAAGAAAGTAGTCGAGCTTGATTGTCCCGCGCGCGTTTCGGGCGTTGAGGGTGTTATCATTTTCACCGTAGACGTACCGACCGTTGAGAGACAGGCGGAACTGTTTACTCCGAGCCACGAAATCTCCGAGCAAGCTGGCATTTTTCAGATGGCTGTTCCCGGTTGTTTGCGTGTAGCCGCCGGTCAGGGTGCCTGAATAGATGACGGGGGCTTGGATAATTGGATTCAGCGCGGTGATCGAATCCATCGGAATCTCCACCGTCTCCTTCAGCGGCTCGGTTCGCACATTGATGGTTCCGTTGGGACCCTCGGTGGCCGTGCCGATGAGCACTGACCCTTCTTTGAGATGAAACGGGATTGGGTGGTTGATGGCCAGCTTCGACACGTTTGCCCATTTTATCTTGACGAGATTGTCCGCCGCTGCCGCAGTCTTGATATAGAGCACCCCGTCGGCCATCTCGACGACTTCGCCGTAGAGCACACTGCCGTCCTTCAACGTGACCACGTCGAGTGGTGTGGGAGCAACTGGGGCATCCCCAATCGCTGGATCATCAGCGGCCGCGACAAGTCTCGGTGTCATGAGACAAGCCAGAAGCATGACAAGCCAGAACCCCTTTTTCATCGAACCCTCTATACCAGATGAGTGGTGCCCACGGTTTCATCACCACATAATAAGCAGGATGCTAGGTCTATTTGGTCTATCTGATTCAACCAAACATACGAGACAGACCAGATAAACCAGAGAGACCAGACAGACCGGGCTTGTCTCAAACGTGCGCACCACAGAAGTTCTAGCCTACCAAAATGGTTTTTCCGCAGCCTGCTAGGATGCGTAGAGAGCTGTAATGTTTTCAGCCTGAATAAATTCGTAGCTCTATAGCTCAATTCATTAAGGGGTGGCAAGCTTAAACACTACGAGCACGAGTGGTCACCTTGCCGGTCATCAGACCGCGTGTTAAGATGCCGCCGCACCAAAATCGGTGTGGAGAGGTGCGAGAGTGGTCGAATCGACATGCTTGGAAAGCATGCGTCCCAGCAATGGGACCGTGGGTTCGAATCCCACCCTCTCCGCCACTCAAAGAAGTGCTGAGTTCTGAGTTATCAGTTCTGAGTTAGAGGATAAGAGAACGGAACACAGCTTCGCATTCATTACTTAGCACTCACAACTCAGAACTCAGAACTAGTTGAGGATAGGGGCTGGGCCCTGTGCAACAGAACCCTGTGAACCCCGCCAGGTCCGGAAGGAAGCAACGGTAAGCGGTCAGTTCTGTGTGCCGCAGGATCACCTGGCCCCGCTTTCCCTCGAAGCGAGGAGTGTTGAGTTCTGAGTTGTGAGTGCTGAGTTGAACCAGGCGGTTCGATCTTTGAACTTAGAACTCAGCACTCAGAACTTATAACTGGAGCCCTGCGACGTTGGACTACCAAGTCTCTGCCAGAAAATACCGACCGGGCACGTTTGATGACGTGATCGGACAGCCCCACGTTGTTCAGACGCTGGTCAATTCCATCACCACGAGACGAATTGCCCAAGCCTATCTTTTTTCCGGGACCCGCGGCGTGGGAAAAACCACAGTGGCAAGAATTCTTGCCAAGTCGCTCAATTGCGAGCGCGGGCCGACCGGCACGCCCTGCGGCACCTGTTCCAACTGTCTCGAAATTGCACAGGGGACCTCCGTCGATGTCATGGAGATCGATGGGGCGTCCAATACGAGCGTGGACGATGTGCGCGAGATCCGCGAGAACGTCAAGTTTGCCGCCTTTCGCGGGAAATACCGGGTCTACATCATCGACGAAGTCCACATGTTGTCGAACTCGGCTTTCAACGCGTTGTTGAAGACGCTGGAGGAGCCGCCGCCGCATGTGGTGTTTATCTTTGCCACCACGGAGATTCACAAGATTCCGGCGACGATTCTCTCCCGCTGCCAGCATTACAACTTTCGCCGGATTGCGCGAACCGAGATTGTCGAGCGGCTGCGCCATGTGGTCGATCAGGACAAGATCGTGATCGAGGAACGGAGTCTGATGGCGCTCGCCAGAGCCAGCGAAGGCAGCATGCGCGATGGGTTGAGCCTGCTCGACCAGGCGGTAGCGTTCGGCGGCAAGACGATCGTGCATACGGATCTGGAGGCCCTGCTGGGAGCTGTTCCACAAGAACTCGTTCGTGCCATGATTCAGGCGATCACGGCTCAGGAGAGCGCCGCGGCGCTTCGTGTGTTGGCCCAACTGTTGGACCAAGGACATGATCTGAGGGCCTATTGTGCGGAGGTTGTCGAGTATCTGCGCAACATGCTGGTGGTGTCGGTGGTGACTGCACCCCAAGAGTGGCAGGGGTTGATCGAGGCCTCAGCGGAAGACCTCGCACAGATGGCAGCTGATGCGCGCTCGTTCTCGCCCGAACCACTTCAGGAATTGTTTGCGATCTTCACGCAAGCGGAGGACTCGCTCAGGCTCAGTGCCCATCCTCGGTTCGTGCTCGAAACAGCAGCCGTGCGTGCGACGCGGTTGCTGCGTCGAGCAGATGGGAAGGCACCCCAAGCGGTGCAGCCAGCCCAGATGACACGCCCACCGCAGCCTGCTCCAGTGCGCACGGGCCAGCCGGCCTCGCCGGCTCGTTCTGCAGATCCAACGCCCTCCTCGCCACCGCGGCCTCCTCAATCGACGGCTACTATAGCAACCGTTCCGATGCCGTCGCGGTCTTCTGTTGTCGGAAATATGGCGCCTCCGCAAGGTCTCTCGGCCAACTCTCCCACTGCCCGGCCTCCTGGCGCAGCCGGTGAGGTGAAGGATTCGATGACTATGGCAACGCGTCCAATTGATGATGGACGCGTTGCGGTGATGCTTAATTGGGAACAGGTCCAAGAGGAAGTGGCCAATGCCTCTTCCAGGATTGCCGCCTTCCTGGAAAGAGGACGGTTTGTGGGTGTGGATGGCCATGTTGTGACAATTGGATTTGCTAAGCAGGAGACGGCGGCCCGAGGGATGATCGAGAACCCTGATAATATGGCGGTGCTCACATCGATATGTGCACGATTGAGCAGTCAGACGGTTCGGCTGCGGATTGTCGAATTGACAGAGTCGGATCCTCAGGGACCGACAATGGCGCAGCTCAAGGTGGCGAAGGAAAAAGAACAACGGCTGGTCCTCTTCGAGCAAGCGCGGGCACATCCGGTCGTCAAGCAGGCGCTGGAGATGTTCGGCGCGGAGCTCGCAGAGGTCAGACCGTTGTCGAGACAGAAGGAGGTCGAGGAATGAAGAGCCCGTTCGGCAATATGGGAAATATTCTGAAGCAAGCGCAGGCGATGCAGGCGCAAATGGCGAAGGTGCAGGAACAGGCCGCGTTGAAGACCGTGACCGGGACGGCCGGCGGTGGCAGCGTGACGGTCACGGCCAATGGGGCTATGCAGCTTGTCGGCATCGTCATCGATCCCGAAGTGGTGAAAGGTGGCGATGTGGAGATGGTACAAGATTTGGTCATGGCCGCGTCGAACGATGCTCTCAGGAAGGCTCGCGAGATGATGGCGGATGAGATGAAATCGGTCACCGGTGGGATGAACGTCCCCGGACTACTCTAGCAGGATGCTGAAAAAGTCCGCCAGCTTCGTTCTCGCTTCGCTCAGAGGCTCAACGTACCAATGAAATTCTCAGAGGTCGGAATCGCTGGAGGGGCTTTTCCGTTCGCCAAAATCCATTGCAAGGGCGAACGGCCCACAAGAAGTGCGGTCTATACCTCCTCGCCTCTTCGCTCGCTGCGGCCTTGCTGGACGGAATTTTTGAGCATCCTGCGAGGCATTATCCTATTCCCCTCGAAATGGGGACAATCGAATTTTCACCGTGCTACAACAGTTTTTCCGCAGACTCCTAGCAGGCGATCACGTCATGGCGGTTGATCAACAAGGATTACTCGCACGGTTGGTGCGCGAGTTAGTCCGTCTTCCAGGCATCGGCCAGAAAACGGCGCAGCGATTGGCGTTCCATGTCTTGAAAGCCGAGCGCGAAGATGCGCTTCGCCTGGCCGAGGCGATTCGTGCCGTCAAAGACGGGCTCTCATTTTGCCGACAATGCCGGAATATCGCCGAGGGAGAACTTTGTGAATACTGTCTCGATCCGAAGCGGGACCAGACGAGAATCCTGGTGGTGGAAGAACCGAGTACGACCTATGCCATCGAGCGAGCGGGAGCCTACCGCGGCTTGTATCATGTGTTGCTCGGTGCCTTGTCTCCGTTGGACGGGGTCGGACCGTCCGATATCAGGGCCGAGGAGTTGGTCGATCGGGTGAAGCTTGGGGGAATTGAGGAAGTGATCCTCGCGACAAGTCCGACGATCGAAGGCGAGGCAACCGCCATCTATTTAACGAACCAACTGAAACCTCTCGGTGCCCGGGTCTCGCGTATCGCCTATGGCATTCCGGTCGGGATGGATATCGAGTATGCCGACGAAGTGACGTTGCTCAAGTCGATCGAAGGCCGTCGGGATCTATAGTAGGATGCTGAAAAAGCCCGCCCGCTTCGTTCTCGCATTGCTCAGAAACTCAACGTACCAATGAGATTCTCAGAGGTCGGAATCGCTGGAGGGGCTTTTCCGTTCGCCAAGATCCATTGCAAGGGCGAACGGCCCACACGAAGTGCGGTCTGTACCTCCTCGGGCCTTCACTCGCTGCGGCCTTGCCTGGGACAAGGCGCGTCTTGGCGCACTAGGGTTGGGCGGGTGAGAAATCTAGTCTTTTTGAGCATCCTGAGTGGAGTTTTTCCGCAGAATGCTAGCGAAAGCAGGAAGACGAGATTGATGGGTCCACGTTGCCCATTGACCCCCTGCCAGGCCCCTGCTATAGTTTTTCGGTTCAGACGGTTTTTCTCTTCTAGCAGGTTGCGGTATGAAAGCAAGCCCTTCCGCCAAACGTATCTCGCCCACTCCACCAGCGGCGCAATTTGTCACTGCCAAGCGCAGAGCCAAGACATCGTCCCAGGGGAAAAAGTACGCGGCTATTCGTCGTGACCTTGAGCGGCAACGCAAAGCCATGTTGGAGGAGGTGGTCGAAGGTCTTGCTAATCCAAACGGTCAGGAGGCGTTCCCAGATGTCAGCGATCAGGCGTCTGCGGAGGCCGAGCAGAATTTTTCGATGCGTATCCGTGAGCGCGAGCAACGGTTGATCAAGAAGATCGACGAGGCGCTTGAGCGAATGGACCAGAACGCCTATGGCATCTGTGAGCGTTGCGAAGAAGAGATTCCCTATCCTCGACTGAAAGCCCGCCCAGTCACCACCCTCTGCATCAACTGCAAGACGCTCCAAGAACAGGAAGAGAAAGTCCGTCGGTAGTATGATCCGAAGGGTAGAGAGCTTTCGCGTAACTTCCTACTAGTGTTTCAACGCCTTGACGCGTTGTTGGACAACAGCGATGCGATTGGCTTCATCGGGGATACCTTCGACCAGCGCGAGATAGGTCTCGTACTCCGAGAGGGCCCGTTTAGGATTCGTGGGCTCGTAGGCCTCAGCCAAGTTGTAGCGGGCAATGGCATAGTTGGGGCGGAGGATGACGGCTTTTTCGAATGAGGCGAGCGCATTCGCCTTGTCGCCCATCTTGCGGTACACCGTGCCGAGGTTGTTCAGAACTTCCGGAGTGTTGGGCCTGATGGCCAACGACTGAAGCATCTCCGTCTTGGCCTGCTCGTACTGTCCCTTCCCTACCCATGCCAGACCCAGCTTGTGGTGAGCTTCTGCCAACCACACTTTATTTGTAAAGCCGCTTGCGATCGCTTTCTGGTAGGCAGTGGCTGCGGTATCGTAGTTCTGGGTGCCGCAGTAGGAGAGTTGCGCGGTTTGGCCACGTGCGAATTGCTGGAGCGAGAGGAAGGGTTCCTTGTCCTCTGCGCCTTGGCTGTCGAGCTGTCGCCCGGGCTTCTGGCCCCTTGGATGGCGCAACCGTTCCAAGAACTCGCGTCGATAGGGTGAGAACAGCCGTACATAGGGGTCGATCGTCATAGAAGCCTGGAGCAATACCGGCTCCTCGCGCGTGCCAAGGACCAAATACTGTGTCGTCGTTTTCTCGTCGCCGGTTTCGTACAGGGCGCTGGATTCCATGGTCGCCTTTGAAGACAGATTCGCCACGTTGAGATAGAACTCCAGTGTTGGCTTCAGCTGCGTTAAGGTGTGACGGAGGACCGAGTAGGGCTTCAAGTCAAGCCCGGACGGAAAGGTAAAAACGGTTCCGACCAGCATACCATCTTCATCGAAAAAGTAGGACTCATCGCCATGTGATGGGCTTCGGTCGGTAGGGAGAAGTAACTCTTGTCCGGTACCCCAGTCTTGTGGTTTGAGGGTAGAGGCAGGATGTATCTTGAGGAAGTCGGACTTTGAAGTGCAGAGGGTCGTGGACTTCAGGAGAACCAGATCGCTTTCTGACGGCGGGAGGATCGGTTTTGGAGCCGGAGTTTCGCAGGCGTTCAGCAAGAGGCTCAGTCCTAGCCCGCAGACCACCCACAGTCGAAAGGGGACAGCGCGAGGCGCTTGCGTGTCACGTGGATTCCGACTCACGAATGGAGCATACACGAAACGTGAAAGAGTTTGCCAACGGGGCGACAAGGCAACGCCCGCTCTCGTGAGGAAAGCGGGCGTTGAGTCTGAGAACGATGTGTACGAAGAATTATCGCCGTTGGCTGTCCAGCATCGAATCCTCGGACGTATACCCGAAAAGGTACGGCATCCCGCTGGTGAGCATGTACAGCGGTCGGTTCAGGCCGCGATCCAGCACGACTCCGACAGGGTGCAAGAGAAAACCGGTCCAGCGCCAGGGGTTATCGTTAGGGGCTGCTCCGGCCGCCACATCGGTGTAGACCAAGGATGTGGGGTCCATTACACTGTAAATGCTGGCTGGGGCAGTATAGCCTTCAGCTGCATCGGCTATCGCCTGCTGCTGGGGATTTTCGGCACAACCGACTGCGGTGGCCAGGAGGAGAATTCCCACGGCAAGAGCTGTAGTCCGCATAGATGACCTCACTTGTCTTGTACGGTTCAGGGTCGTCGATCTCTCGATAGACTGAAGTGTAGCCGACCTGCAGGATTCTGTCCAGAATTGGAGCGGTTCAAGCAATAGCATGAAAACCGCCAGTTTAGGCTAGGAGGTACGGATCGAAAAGGGGGAGGGAGAATATGGTAGGCGATACTGGTATCGAACCAGTGGCCTCTTCCGTGTGAAGGAAGCGCTCTACCCCTGAGCTAATCGCCTACACGAGGCAAAGTCTAGCATGGGGCCATAAATCGGATCAACCGAGACTCCATGCGGCATGCGTAGTGAAGTCGCCTTGACATCCCCAAAACGCGGTTCCTACAATGCCACCGCTCTCAGCATTTCTTCGCGGAGTTTCACTCGCATGCGCGACGACATTGTCATTATCGGGGGTGGTCTGGCCGGGTCTGAAGCGGCGTGGCAGGCGGCCAATCGTGGAGCGAAAGTGACGCTCTATGAAATGCGCCCAAAAGAGATGACGCAAGCGCACAAGACCGGTGGTTTGGCAGAGCTGGTCTGT
>DASVEA010000397.1:0-8622 GCA_036380815.1 Nitrospiraceae bacterium | reverse complement strand
AAGAACCAAATGCTGTGGGTTTCCCATCATTCTCGAAAAGGAAGCCATTGCCGTGGCCATGGCAGGGACGCACATGAAAGAAGCCAAGGAGCAGGGAGCCGATTTTATGGTGACTCCTTGTCCGCTCTGTCATATGAGCCTGGATATTTATCAGGATCGGGCTGGTCGTTCCGTGAACCGCGAACTCCACTTACCGATCTTGCATGTGCCGCAGTTACTTGGTTTGGCGATGGGGCTTCCGGCCAAGGACTTGGGACTCTCGCATCATGTGATCTCGGTCGATTCCATTCTGGCGACGCTTGAGCGTCGTCGAACACTTCCGCAACCGTTCTGAATGAGGTGGTGAATGAACGTAGTGAACCTCTCAGATTATCAGCAGTTTAGCAGCGAGAAGATGAAGAAGAATAATATGTTTCAGACACCACGATTCTTCTGCGACGTCTACTGCTTCGAGCCAGGGCAGGAACAGAAGGGGCATAGCCACAGCGAGCAGGATAAAGTCTATCTCGTGCTTGAGGGGCAGGGTACGTTTCAGATCGGTTCAGAGAAACAGGTGCTTGGTCCAGGGCAGGGGACCATGGCGCCAGCCGGGGAGGAGCATGGCGTGAAGAATCACACAAGCCAGCGACTCAAAGTATTCGTGTTCGTGGCGCCGAATCCCTCTTGAAGATGAGAGTGGGATGGGGGCTGATTGATCATCCACTGTGCGCGTCCAACGAGTGGAGTTTTCTACACCTCTCTTTAGGGGAGTGGCCAAGGCTGCCCTCGACTCCGCGCATCGAACGAGCACAGTTTCATCCTGCGCGTTCTGCGAGCAAGGAGGGCACCTGGCCGTTCCCCGCCATCGCTGAATTTTTTAGTGAGATCCCGAAAGCTTTGGCATAGGTTACGATCGGCGTGGAACTGTCCGGCCTTCTTCTAAATCTTGGAGGTCGGCCCAGCTTGTGAGGTCGGTTCGGGAGGGATCGACGGCATCTCGCAGGTTATTGAAGTACTCCTGCTTCTCCGGCGTGCTTGGTCCGCGATTCAGCATCATCTGGTTCCATGCTTCCAACTCGGCCGGAGAATGCACCTTCGCCGTCTGTGTAAACCATTTTGCCACTGCTTCGTCTGATGGATTGGGTTTGACGGCTGCAGTGAACTGATCGGCGGTGATGCCTGCGAACTCCATGAGCCGACCATCCATGGGACAGGGGTAAATGTATTCTCCTTCGGTGCCGGCCAGTATGGCGCGGCACTTATCGATCATTCGCGCCAGATGGACATAGCTTTCTAGCTTGACGCGCATGCTTCGGGGGAATGATTTCCTTAGATCCATAGCAGGATGTTGAAAATATTCGCTGTTGTTGACAAGGTTCAGGTTGAGGCTGAGAAAAAAGAGTCAGATCTTCGCTCAGCCTTGACCTCAACCTAACTCGTCTGCTGCTGCCTCGCTGAACGGGCTATTGCGTCTCCCTTGTCATAGTAATTTGTGGTTCGTGAACGTCAAGTTCTTCACGATCACTTCGCCGTTTTCGTAGGTAATGATGCGACGGGTGGCCGGCAAATCCGAAGATCCGACGCGGACATGGGTGTCGGTGAAACTTTCTACGTTGGTCAGCTTCCCGTCGGTGGGTGAATAGTAGTACACGCTGTACTTCGTCGTCAGATTCTTCTGGTCTTGGGTCGCCGCGCTCTCTTCCACGTTAATCGTAAAGGCAAAGGGAGTCATGCCGGGGTGCGCCATCTTGCGATTGATCTGGGTGATGCGATTGTCTTTGAGGCGATAAAACGAGTTCGACCCGTGGATGATTAGCTTCGTGCCGAACGGGTGCCCGTCTTCTTCCATCGTCAATGAGTACTTGCCGTCCGATTCCTCGAAGCTTCTCGGGCCACGGTGCACCGCGATCATACCGAGCTGCTCCTGCGCCCACTTCTGCACGTCGGCCTCTCCCAGTTGGACCGATACTTCACGAGGGCCTTTCACCATGACCGGTCCGCTCGTTTCCTTCCCGTTCACATTCACTGTCAGGTCGGCAGTGAATCCCTTAAAGTCTTTCTGCCACCGGGCGGTCTTTTCGAACGCTTGCCGAAGCATCTCGCGGGCCTTCGGATCGTCGGCGACGGTGGGTTGATCCTGTTTCTGTTGTTCCATTGATGGTCTCCTTCTAAGAATAAAGTGAGCGGAATTATAACCCCCGGATGAAAACAGCCTCAAGTGGTACCCTGCCTGCGACAGCCCGTGCAGGCATCTGGTGCATTTGCGCAAATTCCGCTATACTGCGCGGCGCATTGCTGCACCTAGTATAGAAAGGACGGACATGGAACGACGGGCTGCTTCCCATACCGAAGAAGAAGAGATGAATCATCGCCGCCGGTTGCTGAATGCCGCGAAGAAAGGCGATCAGAAGGCCATTGGCAAGCTCTTAGAGCTCTATCAAGTGCGGATCTACAGTGGCGATATGGTGACGAAAATGAATAAAACATCCGCGACACACAAACTCCAGGCTCAGCTCGCGGAAGGGAAACCAGTGAAGGGTGGGTCGGGGAGTCACGGCAAAAAGACTGCGCCGGTAAAACCCACGCCTGCGAAGCCCAGACATGCGAAGTCAGCTGCGAAACTCGCACCCGCGAAAGCCAAATTGCGTCCTGCCATCTCGAAGTCAAAATCTAAGTCAAAGACAAAATCAAAATCTCGACCGGCCAAAGCGGCTAGAAAGAAACATAAGAAGTAGCCAGGCTGCGATTATTGCACGGCCACTCGTAGTCCCCCTCCCGCCAATTTTGCGGCGATCTCTTCCGCTTGTGCCAGCGAACCCGCGAACACAATGGCTTCCCCATCATGGTCGATCTTCCATGCGAGCTCAAAGGCCTTCGTGGAGTTCATGCCTGGAATGTATTGGCAAAAGAGGGCAATCACTTGCTCATAGGTATGACACTCGCAGTTGAACACAATCACACGCGCGTCGACCCCGACTCCTGCGTCGATACTGGTGGTCTCTGTCGGGACGGGAGGTGCGAAGGGGGTTTTCGTGCCTGCCATAGGGGCGAATTCTAACAGACTTGGTTGTAACTTTTAACAGGATGCTAAAAAAGTCCTCCAGCGTCGTTCTCGCATCGCTCAGAGGCTCAACGTACCGAAGCGTACGCCTCGCTTCTTCGCTCGCTGCAGCCTTGCTGGACGGACTTTTTGAGCATCCTGCGTGGTGTTCTCCTGTTGTCACGACATGCAGATCAGTGAGGTTGTAGCGTGCAGATATAGTTTTTCCGCTATCTCTTAATAGCCTACCCGGATGAGCAGGTGATTGGTTCTCAGCCAATTCTCTCGGACACAGGATTGCGCATAGAGCGCGAAATGAGCAGGGGAGTCTGTGATTGGTTGGAGTTGGTGTGCCAGCGCCAGGGTCTGCGTATAGACGAGTGAGGCGGATGTCTTCACGAGCGCGAGCCCATATTCAAAGTGGTATTCCTCTTCAAGCGTGACGCCGCCCTTCGATAGTGCTCTCACCCGACAGAGATCATAGGCTTGCTGTCTGAACGAGTCATCCATGAGGCGCAGGAGTGCGGCAGGGCCTGGCACGAGACTGTCGCCGATACGAAGACTGTGGGACGGCTCGAATAGTCCACGTTGGAGCCGCCGGTCCCGGCGAAGCGCGGTGTGAAAGCGCGCGCGCCAAATAGGATCGTGAAGGTCGCGATCGATGACAACTGCCACAGCAGGGGGAAGCGATCCGCTTACGTCATAGCCTTGCACGAGGCGTCCGGACTTGATGAGGTCTGGGAAGCTCATGCCCATCCGGTCTTGGAACGCCGTCATCCCGGACATGGGGGTCAATTGCAGCGCCATGAAGTCGCGAAAATGGACAGTGGCGAAGCGTGTCAGGAGCCGTTTCAGAGTATCTGTGTGGCATAGATGAAAGGGGTAGAACAGCGCGTGGGGTGCTCGGGGTCGATTCATCGACAAAGTTTCACAGTGACGCGCTTTTCCCGAGCTTCGTTCTCGCCTCGAAAGCATCCTCAACGTAGCCCACGTGGAGAACAAGCTGTCTAGGCAGCTTGGGGCGGGCGGGTGAGAAATGCTACGCCTCCGGTGCTGCCATCGACTGCGGCCTTGCTGGACGGGCTTTTTGAGCATCCTGCAATTCAGACTTTATCCATGTCGATGACTTCTGTGGCCTCCCACAGATTTTTCTGCTCCGCATCCGCCAGCGCCTTCACCCGATCCTCTTCCGTCTCTTCGCCGAACTGAGCCGTTTGTGTCGGCACAGTCCTTTTCTTCTCGGACGGAGACGAACCTGTGTCCTGTGGCGACTGCTGTCTTTTTCGCTTCTTGGCAGGATCCATATTGACGGGCATGGGAGCTCCGCTGTGATCTCCGTTCAGTTTCCACCCGGCCGAAGGATAAAGTCAATCAGGTAAGGTGGTCGTCAGCGAGAGTGGGCTTGTTTCTGCTAGCAGGCTGTTCAAAATGGCTATACTTCTCACTCGCCCAACCCTGGCGGCTAGTTCACCCTCCCACCCTGAGTCTGCCAAGACAAACTTTTTGCCCCGAGACGCGCCTTGTCCCAAGTAATGCCGCAGCGAGTGAGGCAGGCTGAGGTTGAGGTCAAGGTTGAGTGAAGATCTGACTTTTTTCTCAGCCTTGACCGCAGCCGTAACCTTCAGGAAAGCTGGCGGAATTTTTCAACAGCCCTCTAGTACAACTGTCCGGCAATAGTGTCGGCCTGCAGACGGCCTCGTGCCGATAGTCTGCTGCGCTCACCATCATCTTCGATTAACTGTTGCGCGAGTAGCTGTGCGGTGACTGCTGCATGCCCATAGTTTGTGGCATGCTGGTGAAGACTGCGTGTGGGAATCCCTTGAATGAGTCGTAAGCCAAAGATCACGGCGTCGCGGAGTTGCTCCTCTTCAGAGAGCCTGGTGCGATCTTCAATAGGGAGGCGGTTTGCCGCGAGTGATGTGTCGTAGGCCGCGAGGTCGGCGACATTGCCGAATCTTGTCCCGTCCAGATAGGACTGTGCGCTCGGGCCCAATCCGAGGTATTCGCCATTGGTCCAATAGAGCAGATTGTGCCGGCAGGCATATCCCGATTTGGCATAGTTCGACACTTCATACCGCTCATAGCCGGCGTCGCCGAGCATCCGTTGCGCGGCTGCGTCCATTTCAATCTGAAGACCTTCGTCTGGAGCCGGACTTCGTCGGCGCTGGATGTTGGAAGCGAGCCTCGTATCCTCTTCGACTGTGAGGGCATAGCAGGACAGATGCGTGGGCTCCAGCGTAAGACAGTGGACGAGCGTCCGCTGCCAGCCCTCCAGGCTTTGGCCGGGAAGCCCATACATCAAATCGAGATTGATGTTTGTGAATCCGGCGGCTCTAGCCTGAGTCACCACCTCGACGGTTTCATGGACAGTACCGGGCCGTCCGATCCGAGCGAGGTCGCCATCCTCCATCGATTCTGCGCCGAAACTTATGCGGGTGACTCCGGCTTGAAGCAATTGTACGAGATCCTGCTCGGAGATCGTGGAGGGATGCGCTTCAACGGTGATTTCACAGTCTGAGGCGAGGGCGAAATGCGTGCGAATCTCGGACAGAATCGCGATAAGCTGAGTCGCGGCGAGCACTGTTGGTGTGCCTCCCCCCACATAGACAGACTGAATGGGACGGCCTGCGGCTATGTGTTGCTGCGCCGACAGCCCGATTTCATGAATGAGGGATTGGACAAAGGCTTGTGCGCGGCCCTCGCGATAAACTTCAAGATAGAAGGCGCAAAAGTCGCATCGCTGCCGACAGAAGGGGATGTGGAGGTATAACCCGAGGGGAGAAGGTGTCATGGCAAAAGGCTGAAACCTTGAGGTTTGGAAAAATCCCGCGCGAGAACGATTTCTATTTCATCGGCAGGGGATTTCCCGCGATTGCGCACGTGCGTCTGCCAGGACCGGTGTTGGCGCAACGATTCGAAGAGCGCCTTAAGCAGATCCGGTTTGATTCGCATTTCCCACTCTCGCACCCAGGCCTGGTGCTCCTCATCTCCCTCATAGTCGTCGGGAAAGGAGGCCTCCAGGCTGAATCGAAGGGCAAAGGTTTTTTCTTCTTGGTACATACAACTCCTGGCTGATTGCGAAGTGGCCGACCTGATCTTATAATACCCCTCAGAAGAAGGAGTACAATTCATGCCTATCTTCGAATATGTCTGCGGGGAATGCAATCATCGATTCGAGCTATTGGTGTACGGCACAACAGAAGCCGTCTGTCCAAAGTGCCGGGCCACGAAGCTGGAGAAACAAATCTCTGCGTTCGGGGTTGGAGGCACGGATGCCTGGGTGCTGCCAGGTAATGGTGGAGGTGCCTGCGGAAGTTGCGGAGACCCGCGCGGCCCCGGTTCCTGCTCCACGAACTGACCATGGAGTCCGGCGAGCAGGCTCTGCAGCGGGCGATTGCCACCATCTCCCAGTCCGATCCGCTCACCAAATTGCTCAATCAAGTAATGCTTGGACGGATGAAATCCACCGATGCTGGGCTCCGTGCCGTGACCGAATCGTGGATGGGCACCTACAGAAAAACTATCGAATCCAGTGGACTCACCCGTCAGGCCTTGCGCCGCATCGATCCACATCCTCGTCTGGCAATCCTGATCGAATGTGGAGTATTGACGGGTGAGCAGCAGGCAGTGACTGACCTCCGCACGAGTTTCGAGCGGGCCGTCGCCGCCGCAACGGAGTAATCTCATCTCATGTGGGCTTGCTGGGGTATCGCCGTTCTGTTCCTGACCGTAGGATCGGTTGGAGAAGGATGGGCTGAAGACTCTATCGGGACGAGACCTCTTCTGACGATTGCGCGCAAGGATCTTCATACCATCTTGCCGCCGGACTGCCACATTCTGATCAATCCTGACTCAATTGAAAAGTTTCTTGATGCACTGGATAGATACCCGCCGGACTGGGGCCTGGTCTATGGCCATGGCCATCACGACCCTGCGCTAGACGAGCGATTGTTCACGCTGAACCGGGAGCGCGATGCGAAGCGGGGCGGGAAGGAACCGCTCCAGTGGACTGTGGTGTTTCTGTGGTTGGCGGAACTCTCGCGCTACGATCCAACGACTGGTGGGTTCGGCATGGCCATTGGGCCGATTTTCACCCCGACGAAGTGGGGGGTCGTGCGATTCAAACCCGAAGAAGTTCCGAGTAATCTCGTCGTGATTCCTGATCCCAGCACACGTGACATCCTCCGCCGACAGCTCAAGGCTGGCCAGAAGGTCGACATTGAGATCGCCATGGTCGGGAGGCTCATTCCCGAGGAGTCCCTTGTCTATGACTTCTCTCACGATGAAGAAGGCTTGGGCATCATCATGCCGGTTGTGCGGATCGAACGGGTTGAGTATCTGCTGGCCCGGTGATGTCGAACAGGATAGCTGAGCGAGACTGGCGGGACGCGCGGCTGGCAGGGACAGAGATCACACGTCAAGCGAGTCTCGCTCTTCGCGCTTGCCGCACGCACTCCGCCAGTTCGCGACGAATCGTCATGAATAATGCGGGCTAGGTCTTTTCCAACCCACAGGCTTTGGCGACCGCATCGCGATACGCTTGCCAGAGCATCAGGCATTTCTTGAGGCAGCTCAGTACGGCCTGTTGTTGGGTGTGTGTTGTGGCGTAGTTCACCACCATGGCGTATGCATCATGGCGGTGGCCTGCTTCGACCAGTTGGTGCGCGCGAATCAGATCCATTGAATCGAGAGGCAGGCCGTGGTATTTCACCAATGGGTGGCGTTGGACGATCGCTTCGATGTCTTCGGCGGTCTTGGGCTTGGAGGGATCGGCGATTTCGGCGCGATCCTTCACGCTGCCTTCTACGAAGACAGTCAGGGCCGCTGCTCCGATGACCCAGTCTCGCTTATTCGAGACACGGTCCAGCCAGGCGCGGTAGCGTCGACTGGCCGGTAAGAGGCGCACCCTGTCAAAGGCACGCGGGGGTAATCCAAGACCGGCCATCATGGTCAGGAACAATTCCGGGTGCGACTTTCCCAACGAGAGTCCACCGGTGTCTTCTTCGTAAATATTATCGGCGAGCATCCGGCGGACCGGGGCCGGGGGATTCTGTCCGTGAATGCGCGCCAGGAACACCGGGAAGTCACGCACGTACACGCCGTATTCTTGTTGAAAGTGGCGTGTGAGTTGATCGACGGTGACTGTTCCGTCGGCGAATGCCGGCCAGGCCCAATGATGCTTGCGGTCCATAATACGCAAGAGTTCTTCTTGGAATCGGCTTTTCGTCATGGGGCGTGCCATGTCTGTTGCCTTCCTGATGAGCGGCTCGTTACAATTAAACGGCGCGGAGGTGCTTCAATGAATCATGTGACGGTTCAAAATCCAGAAGACATTCTGTCCATGCTGGCCGATGTGTCACTGCGAGGGTCTGGTTTTGTGACGGAATGTCTCCTCGACTATGTGTTGGAAGAAGGCTTCACGGAGCCGATCTTTCTCAATGCCAGCGGGGAAGACCCTGATGCCTTTTTTAAAGGCCAATCTCCTGCCTGGGCGGTGTATCAGATCCGAGAATGGAAACGTGTGTTGACCATTTCTGGCGGTCCCGGCAAAGAGCGCCGCGTGCAAATTACAGAAACCCCCTAGCCCGTGGATGAGTGTAAGA
>DASVEA010000396.1:0-4254 GCA_036380815.1 Nitrospiraceae bacterium | reverse complement strand
CCGTTGCTTGATCTGAAAGGTCAGTACCAGTCACTCCGTGCGGAGATCATGGCGGAGGTACAGACTGTCTGTGACGAGCAGGGATTTATCCTGGGGCCGCGCGTCGTGGCGTTCGAGGAATCCGTTGCCCGGTACATCGGGTCTCGCTATGCGATCGGTTGCGCCTCCGGGAGCGATGCGCTGTTGCTCTCCCTCATGGCCATGGGAGTGAAGGCCGGCGATGAGGTCATCACCGTCCCGTTCACGTTTTTTGCCACGGCGGGCGCGATTTCACGATTGGGCGCAAAGCCGGTGTTTGTGGACATTCAGCCGGACACGTTTAATATCGATCCATTCCTCATCGAGAAAGCGATCACACCGCGCACGAAAGCCATCATTCCCGTTCACCTCTTCGGGCAATGTGCTGACATGGCTGCGATCAACGAGATTGCAAAACGGAAAAAGATTTACGTCATTGAGGATGCTTGCCAAGCGATTGGCGCTGCACAGCAGGGGAAACGCGCCGGGATACTTGGAGACACCGGGTGCTTTAGTTTTTTCCCCAGCAAGAATTTGGGCGGTTTTGGAGATGGAGGGCTCATCACGACCAACGACAAAGCCCTTGCGGAATCCATGGCCATGCTCCGCGTTCATGGGAGCCAGGTCCGCTATCTCCACGATGCGGTAGGGATCAATAGCCGGTTGGATGCGCTCCAGGCTGCCGTACTACAGATCAAATTGAAGTATCTTGACCAGTGGACCGATGGGCGACGTCGGAATGCCGAACGGTATCAGCAGTTGTTTGCCCGGACGAAGCATGTGGATCGCGTTGCGCTTCCACCAACGGTGCCTGGCAATTTTCACGTCTACAACCAATTCACCGTGCGAGCGCCGAAGCGCGACGAGTTGCGCACCTTTCTCAAAGAGAAAGGGGTCGGCACGGAAGTGTACTATCCACTCCCGATGCATCTCCAAAATTGCTATCGCGATTTAGGGCATCAGAAGGGCTCCTTCCCTCTGTCAGAACAGGCGGCCGAAGAGGTAATGTCTATTCCGATCTATGCAGAATTGACAGAGACGCAACAGTCCTACGTTGTGGAGATGATTGCGGAGTTCTATCGCCGCTTCTAGCAAGGAGTCATCCTGTTACGTCGTAATCGCTCCTTCCGAGGCAGAGGAGACGTGCCGCGCGTACTTACCCATCACGCCGGAGGTGTAGCGTGGCAGTGGTTGTTTGACCTTCTTGAGCCGGGCTTTGATCTCTTTCTGCGAGAGTTCCACGCTCAGCGTCCGTTTGGCGATATCGAAGACAATCATGTCGCCGTTCTTCACGGCGCCGATCGGGCCACCTTTGATAGCTTCCGGTGCAATATGGCCGGCCATCAGGCCATGGGTGGCGCCGGAGAAGCGGCCATCGGTAAGCAGCGCGACGGAGTCGCCAAGGCCTGCACCAACGATTGCCGCGGTCACGCCAAGCATTTCTCTCATGCCGGGTCCGCCGGACGGGCCTTCATACCGAATCACCACGACATCGCCCGCCTTGATTTGACGGGATTTCACGGCGACAAAGGCATCCTCTTCTCTGTTGTACACCTTCGCCGGGCCACGGAACGTCATGAGCGAGTGTCCGGCCACCTTCACAACACAGCCGTCCGGAGCGAGATTCCCCTTTAGGATCACTAGCCCGCCGGTCTGCTTGATCGGATTCGACAGGGGCCTGAGAACTTGTTGGCCGGATGTTTCCTTGGCGTCTTTAGCCTCTTCCCCAATTGTCCGGCCGGTCACGGTCGGTTGGCTGGCGTGCAAAATGCCGGCATCGAGCAGCCGTTTGGCGACCAACGTAGTCCCTCCGGCCGCATAGAGATCCGAAGCTGTAAATCGTCCGCCTGGCTTGAGGTCGGCTAGCAACGGGACATTCCGATTGATCTTGTCGAAGTCATCGATGCTCAGCGTAATATTGGCTTCGCGCGCGATGGCGAGCAGATGCAGCACCGCATTCGTCGAGCCGCCGGTGGTCGCGACCGCGGCAATGGCGTTCTCCAATGATTTTCGCGTGATGATTTGACGGGGCCGGAGGTCTCGCTTCAGCAGATCCATGACCATCTTCCCGCACTCGAAGGCCACGTCGTCCTTCCGCTGATCCATGGCCGGTACCCCGTTCCGTCCCATCGGTGAAATGCCGAGGAACTCGAACGCGATTGCCATGGTGTTGGCCGTGAACTGGCCTCCGCAAGCGCCAGGGCCTGGACAGGCATGGTCTTCGAGATCTTTGAGCTCGTCATTGGTCATTGTGCCGGACGCATGTTTTCCAACTGCTTCGAACACGTCTTGAATGGTCACGTCGTGGTCCTGGAACCGGCCTGGCATGATTGATCCGCCGTAGAGCATCACCGACGGCAGGTTCAGTCGAGCAAGGGCCATCACGGTGCCGGGAATGGTTTTATCGCAGCCTGACAATGCCACCACGCCGTCAAACAGGTGCCCGCGAGCCACGAGTTCGATCGAATCGGCAATGACCTCCCGGCTGATCAACGAAGCCTTCATCCCTTCGGTCCCCATCGAAATGCCATCCGACACCGCGATGGTGTTGTACTCGATGGGGGTGCCACCCGCAGCTCTGATGCCGGCCTTCACCCGTTCAGACAATCGGCGCAGGTGGAAGTTGCAGGGCATGACCTCGATCCAGGTGTTGGCGACGCCGATGATCGGACGAGATAAGTCCTCGTCGGTAAATCCAACAGCTTTCAACATCGCGCGGGCCGGTGCCCGATCGGGACCGACCAACAAATCGTGGCTCTTGAGCTTCAGCATCTTCGGCATCACATCCTCTTACAGGCCATTGAAAATGCAGTCATTTTCACCCTTCCTTCCCACCCCAGGCGCGATAAGCGTGAGGCGCGAGACTCGCGTGACGTGACCGATGCGAGACAAGCGGGAAAGGCGGGACTGGCGAGAGGAGGAAGAGTTCGAGGATCGAGGTTTTCGGACCTTCGAATTTCGAGTCGCGTCAGTCGCGCCTTTCCCGCCCGTCTCGCTTCTTGGCTGGAACTACTGCACGTACGTACTCGATGGAGGTGCCGGCTGTGCAGCATCGCCACCCCCATGCGGATTGTCTTTCATCGCACCGCCATGAGGGTTGCCGTAACCCCTGCCGGCATCCTTGTGCTGCTGCATGAGCTTCTCATGCTCGGTCTTTTCCTTGGCACGCTGCTCCGGAGTCAACAGGGCGAGCACATCCCGCCGGGCCTTGATGGAGACCATGCGTAAGCCGACTTGCAGATCACCGCTCTGCTTCAACTTGGCTTCGACCGCTCCCAGGTCGGACTTCTCATCCTCGGTCAGGGCTTTCAACTCGCGCTCCGCTACCTGGATGTCGGCCTCGCTCTTGATACGGGTCTTATCCAGGTTGAGTTGCATGTCTTTGAGTTTCGTCACTTGCTCCGCGGTGAGGCCGATGTCTTGTTCGTGCTTGAGCAGATGCCGGATCAGGTGGCCGGTGCTGTTGTGCATCATGCCTGCGCCATATCCGCCCATCGAGCTATGTCCACCGCCCCCATGTCCTTCCCCCCGGCCGTAGTAGCCTGGCTCATTGGCCCAGACTGCAGATATCCCAACGGTCAACGCGAATACCGATGCGACGCCCAACCTCACGATTGATTGTGTTCCCTGCTTCATGCCTGCCTCCTTAGGTTGAACCGAATGAAGACATCTGATTCCACGAAGACGAACATTCCAGTAACCCCTGCGCGCCCTCGCCTGGACTATTCATGAATACCCGCTCCGTCGTCCAATCCTCGCGCCCGGCAGGGCTTTTCTCGTTCGGCTTCCTCGACGGAATGCCAGTACGCCTCCGGCGGTCTCTCTAGCGAGAAGCCCCGGCGGGCTTCGGTCTCGAAAGTCTCGCGACGGCATTCATGAATAATCCTGGCTAGGGCCCCTTAAACAAAAATTGCACCTCAAGTGCTGACGACAACAGCCCCATCAAGCGGGTCATAATTTTCTTCGCAAACGGACTCATCCACTTGGCTCAAAAGGTTTCGAGAGCCAAGTGCGCGTAGCTTGCCAGATCGACCAACACAACGCAAGCCAACAACACAACGTGTGAGGTCTGTCTGGTTCATCTGGTTTGTTTTGTTTATCTGGTTGAATTGGTTAGTTTCGTTCAACCAAACAAACGAAACTAACCAAACAATCCAAAGAACGGTTTTCTTTCGCTGGCGGACTTTTCTGCATTCTGCGTATGAGCATCAGGGGTGTGATCGGCGTCTGGCCTGG
>DASVEA010000395.1:0-6651 GCA_036380815.1 Nitrospiraceae bacterium | reverse complement strand
GCTACAAAGTCAAGCGCGTGACGGTGAAGCCAGGAGGGCGGCTCTCGTTACAGATGCATCATCAACGGAGCGAACATTGGGTGGTGATCACCGGGGCGGCACGGGTGACCAGGGGCGACGAGGTCTTCGATCTCAAAATTGGCCATAGTACAGAAATTCCTGTCGAAACCCGTCACCGGTTGGAAAACCCTGGTCAAGAGACCTTGCACATTATTGAAGTACAAAACGGGCCTTATCTTGGGGAAGACGATATTGTCCGGTTTCAGGATGATTATGGCAGGAATACCAAGGGCTGACAGGTGAATGCGCTGACAGGCTGACACAATGTCAGCTTTCTTGCCTGTCAGCTTGTCAGCAGCGTAGGAGATGCATGGGACTCTTTCGCGAATATGATGTGCGTGGCGTCGTAGGCCAGGAACTCACCGATTCTATTGCGGAGCAGGTGGGGCGTGCTTACTGTACCTATGTGAAAGATCGTGGGGTGAAGACCATCTCGGTCGGGCGAGATGGCCGACTGAGTTCACCGGGGCTTCACAAGGCTCTGGTGCGGGGACTCCTTACCGGCGGACTGAACGTGGTGGACATCGGAGTATGCCCCTCGCCACTTGTGTATTTCTCTCTATTTCAGCTACTGGTTGACGGCGGCATTATGATCACCGGGAGCCACAATGCGGCAGAGTACAATGGATTTAAGATCTGCATCGGGAAAGACGCGATTCATGGAGAGGAGATCCAGGCGCTCCGAGCGGTGATGGAGGCCGGCTCTTTTGTATCTGGAGCTGGGCAGTTATCAGAACATCCCATCATTCCTGACTATCTGGCCTATATCAAGAAGAGCTTCACCCACGTCAATGCCAAACGCCTGCATGTCGTCATCGATTGTGGAAATGGGGTGGCGGCCTTGGTGGCGAAACAGGCGTTGGAGCTCCTGGGATGTCACGTCACAGGGCTCTATTGCGATCTCGACGGGAGATTTCCGAACCACCATCCCGATCCCACAGTCTTAGAGAATCTCGACGATCTGATTCAGGCCGTCAAACAGCACAAAGCCGATGTCGGGATCGGCTACGATGGAGATGCCGATCGCATTGGGGCCATCGATGAGCAGGGGAATGTGTTATGGGGCGATCGCCTGCTGGTGGTCTACGCGCGCGATATTCTGGCGGACAAACCAGGGAGTACAGTCATCTCAGAGGTCAAGTCATCGCAGAGTCTCTATGACGATATTGCGAAGCAGGGGGGGCGACCGATCATGTGGAAAACCGGCCACTCCTTGATCAAGGCGAAGATGAAAAGCGAGCATGCCGTTTTGGCCGGCGAAATGTCAGGGCACATGTTCTTTGCCGATCGGTACTTCGGGTATGACGACGCGATTTATGCCTCGTGCCGGCTGGTGGAGATTTTGGCAAAGACCTCTCGTTCACTCTCCGCGTTGGTGGCGGATCTTCCGAAGACGTCCGTCACCCCGGAGATTCGGGCTGACGTGTCGGACTCCATCAAATTCGAGTTGGTCAGGCATGTGCAGAACCGGTTGGCAGACTGTGCGAAGACCCACGAGGAGCTTGGTCCGGCCAAGCTGGTGGTCCGCGATGTCGTCACCATCGATGGGGTGCGTGCCATCTTCGACGAAGGATGGGGCCTGATCCGAGCCTCGAATACCCAGCCGGCCCTCGTGTTACGTTTTGAAGCCACCTCGCCGGAACGATTGGCCACGATTCGCACAGTCATCGAAGGCGAGCTGATAGCGGCCAAACGCGCCCTTGGCTGCTAGCAGTATGCTGAAAAAACCCGCCAGCAGCGTTCTCGCGTCGTTCAGAGCCTCAACGGGGACCCGGCCGCCTCACTAACTCGGCGGCGCGCACAGACTTGGTGCTCCTTATTCGTCGCACCGTGCGCCCCAGAGGGTCCGCCTCGGCACTTCACTCGCTGCGGCCTTGCATGGGATAAGGCGCGTCCCAGGGCGAAGAGGCTGTCTGGGGAGCCTCAGGGCGGGTGGGTGAAGTAGCCGCCAGGGTTGGGCGGGTGAAAAGTCTGGCCTGTTTGAGCATGCTGAGGGATGCGTTCTCTTCTTGCGCCATACCCCCCCTCCCGACTCTACCTCAAATGACTGCTTCTCAACCAATACAGCCTTATTCGCGATACCGATACATTGCATCGCTCCATGCTCTTTTTTTGCGCACGTGGCTCATACTGGCATGGCTGATCTTGAGTGCCACGATCGGTCCGATCTCATGCGCTACGGCTGCTGGCGAGCTTTCTTCAGCGAAGTCCTTCCAAATCGGGGAACAGCTCACCTACGAAATTTCTTGGCTAAATATCACAGCCGGCACAGCCGTGATGGCTGTCGGTGCTGCCGGCACTGACGGAGAACGGCCGCTCGTGAAACTGGTTACCACGGCGCAGTCGAGGCCCGCGATCACTAAATTCTTTCCCGTGGATAACCGGGTAGAGTCGATAGTGGACCCCGCCACGCTGCTTCCGGAGCACATGACCTTCAAGCGGCGAGAGGGGAAGAAGAAAGAAGATATCGAGTACACATTTCATCAAAAAGAGGGGACGGTCACAGCGGTCAAAGGTGGGACGACGGAAACGCTACAGATCCCACCTGGCACTCTAGACGCCATTTCCTGTCTCTATTATGCGCGCAGCCAGTTATCACTATTGCCAGGGTCTTTGCTGAGGATGAACGTGTATCACGATAAAAAGAACCGCAAGCTGGATGTGCGCGTTGAGGAGATCGAGACTGTCAGTGGTCCGTGGGGGGAGGTCGAAACGGCCCGCGTGCTGGTCGTCATGCCGTTCCAAGGTATCTTCCTCAACCGGGGCAACATCCGGGTGTGGTTTACCAACGATGATCGGCGCATTCCAGTTCGGATGAAGGCGAAAGTCATCATCGGGTCGATTGTGGCCGATCTCGTCAGCGGATTGCAGGCCTCATCATCAATCCAATGAGGGAATTAGGAGCCTGTCCGACATTGACCGTTCTACTGCGGCGAACGATCCGTGACCAGCAGCGTCGTTCTCGGCCAGAAAAATCCTCAATGTATTCCAGCGAATACACCTCCGGTTTTTCCTGGCCTTGCGCCGCTCGTCTGGCCGCACCTCCTTCGCCTCGTTACGAAGGCCATGTTGGACAGGCTCCTAGCCTTTCGTTGCCCACCCTGTTCAAAACAGTTATACTTGCCTCTATTATGGGACAGATTCCTCTTACTTTAAGCAGATTTATCATCCAGAAGCAGGCGGCCCACCCGGGAGCTACCGGGGAATTTGCCGGTCTTCTGTCCCATATCGGCCTGGTTGGGAAACTCATTGCGCAGGATCTCAGGTGTGCAGGGCTCATCGATATCCTGGGAACGACCGGCGTGATCAATGTGCAGGGGGAAACAGTCAAGAAGCTGGATGAGATTGCGAACGAGACATTTCTTAAGGTATTTCACCAGAGCGGGCTTGTGTGTGCACTGGCCTCTGAAGAGATGGACAAACCGGTTCTGCTTCCGGAGAATTGGCCGCAGGCCAAGTACATGCTGCTCTTCGATCCACTCGATGGCTCATCGAACACGGACTGCAACATGCCGCTCGGCGCGATTTTTTCCGTCGTGAAGTTCGAGAGCAAAGACCGGATGCCGACCGAGGATGACCTCGTCCGCAAGGGAACAGAGCAGGTGGCCGCCGGCTATCTCCTCTTTGGGTCAAGCACCATGCTGGTCTTTACGGTCGGACAAGGAGTCCACGGGTTTACATTGGAGCCTGGCATCGGCGAGTATCTCCTGTCTCACGAGCAGATCCGCATTCCTGCTCGAGGCAAGGTCTATGGCGTGAACGAAGGCAACTATCATAAATGGACGACGGGTACGAAGAAGTATGTGGATTCATTAAAGGTTATGGATACAGCCACGGGGAGGCCCTACAGTGTACGCTATTCCGGCTGTCTGGTGGGCGATGTACATCGGATTCTCCTCGGGGGAGGCATTTATCTCTATCCCGGTGAGCTAGATAAGCCGGAAGGCAAGCTCCGGTTGCTGTACGAAGCGAATCCCTTGGCGATGATCGTCGAGCAGGCGGGTGGGAGTGCCAGCACCGGCACCATGCGCATCCTCGGCGTGGAGGCCAAGCAACTTCATCAACGGGTGCCGTTAATCATCGGCAGTGCGAACGACGTGCGCGACGCAGAGGAGTTCATCCAAGGTAGACGATAACCGTGAAACGTAAACCGTTAAACGTGAACCGAGGGAAGTGTGACCCAGGCTTCTGACGATTAACGAATAACGTTTTACGATTCACGAATCACGAATTCACCGGAGGAAAGACATGGCTGATCGAGTACAAGAGATTCTGAGTTGGTACAGTAGTGACAACGCGGGTACGAGAACCAATATCGCGCGCCTGCTGCGGTCCGGCAAGCTTGCCGGGACGGGTAAGTTAGTCATCCTTCCGGTCGATCAAGGATTCGAGCATGGTCCGGCCCGGAGTTTTGCATCCAACCCAGGGGGTTACAATCCTCTCTATCATTTTCAATTGGCCATCGATGCCGGTTGCAATGCCTACGCCGCACCGTTGGGATTTCTGGAGGCCGGGGCAGCTGAATTCTCCGGCCGGATTCCGCTGATTCTGAAGTTGAACAATCACGATGTCTTGCATGATGAGAAAGACCCTTTGCCCTCGGTTACCGGCAGCGTAAAGGACGCGCTCCGGCTCGGTTGTTCGGCGGTCGGATTCACGATCTATCCAGGGTCATCGCACTGCAACGCCATGTATGAGCAACTGCGCGTAATTGCAGAAGACGCCAAGGACTGTGGCTTGGCGGTCGTCGTGTGGTCGTACCCGCGCGGGTCTGTACTCAGTAAGGAAGGGGAGACGGCGATCGATGTGGTGGCGTATGCGGCTCAGATTGCGGCCCAGCTCGGTGCTCATTTCATTAAGGTCAAGCTTCCCACTGCGCATCTTGAACAGGCTGCGGCAAAGAAGGTGTACGAATCGGCCAAGATTCCGATCACGACCCTGGCGGAGCGGGTTAAGCATGTGGTGCAGAGTTCGTTCGATGGGCGCAGGATCGTCATTTTTTCAGGAGGGGCCAAGAGCGAGGACAATCACGTGTTTGAGGAGGCGCGCGCCATTCGTGACGGCGGCGGGTTTGGCTCCATCATTGGTCGGAACTCGTTCCAGCGGCCGAAAGCGGAGGCGATGAAGTTTCTCCACACCATCATGGGGATATATACCGGAGAAATACAGTGATACGACGCGATACATCGGTTGTGCGTGAATCGTTCATGTAACGGGGGATGAAGAGCAAGGATCACCTATGAAACTCGTTCGTGCGTGGCTGGTTCCGTTTACCTTGGTCGCTGGAGGGATCATTATCGGGATCGTGGTGGCTTCTGACATGGGTTGGTTGCCGACCGGCACGGCCGGGCCTGAGCCGATTCCCAACCCAATCGTTCGTCCTGTGGCCACCGCGCCGCAGTTGCCCATGATGGGGGGGAGCGGGAAAAACTTCGTTGAGATCGCGAAATCGGTGAAGCCGGCGGTCGTCAACATTGCGGCGACGCGTAGCGGAAAATCTGGAGAAAATCCGCACGGCTCCCCGCTCGACGACCCGTTTTTTCGCAAGTTCTTCGGCGATGAATTTTTTAAGCGTGATGCCCCTCAGCGTGAGCCAAAAGAGCGGGGCCAGGGGTCAGGAGTCATTGTGGAAGCCAATGGGTTGATCGTCACCAATAATCATGTGGTGAACAAGGCTGACGAGATTCGGGTCTTTTTGTCGGACAAGCGGGAGTTTAAGGGCAAGCTGATCGGAACCGATGCGAAGACGGATATCGCGGTCGTGAAAATCGAGGCAACAGGGCTCCAAACCATTCCCTGGGCCGATTCCGACCAACTGGAGGTCGGGGAGTTTGTGTTGGCCGTGGGGAGTCCGTTCGGGCTCACCCAGACCGTGACGATGGGGATCGTCAGCGCAGTCGGACGAGCCAGTATGGGAATTGCCGAATACGAAGATTTCATCCAAACAGATGCGGCGATCAACCCGGGCAATTCCGGAGGCGCGCTCGTCAACGTGCGTGGCGAATTAGTCGGGATCAATACGGCGATCTTCAGTCAAAGCGGCGGCAACATGGGCATTGGGTTTGCGGTACCCAGCAACCTGTCGCGCGCCATCATGGATCAGTTAGTACGAACGGGGAAGGTCGTCCGTGGCTGGCTCGGTGTAGCGATTCAAGATTTGACTCCTGAGTTGGCCACACAGTTCGGGATCACCGACACGAAGGGCGTGCTCGTCAGCGATGTCATGGATGACAGTCCTGCGAAGAAGGCGGGATTTGAGCGCGCAGATGTCATCATCGAATATGACGGCAAGTCGATGGATTCGCCGACGCATTTGCGGAATGCTGTCGCACAGACCCCGATCGGGAAGAAGGTCTCGGTCAAACTGATCCGAGACAAGAAGCCCAAGACGCTCGAGGTTGCGATTGTGGAACAGCCGAAATCGTTAGGACAGCCCAGCGCAGAGGAGAGCAGGGAGTCGGCGGTGTCGACGGGGGTCCTCTCGGATCTAGATGTCCGCGAGTTGACCGTAGAACTGACTGCTCGGTACGGATTGAAGCCAACCGACCGTGGTGTGGTGGTGGTCGGGGTCAAGCCTTGGAGCACGGCGGA
>DASVEA010000394.1:0-4875 GCA_036380815.1 Nitrospiraceae bacterium | reverse complement strand
GGTGACAGACATCCGCGACTGTCCCCGAAACTGACGCGGAGAGAATGCGCTGCTGTAACGAGCGTGGATAGGCCAGTGTGTGTGCCGCGAGCGTCCGCGCCCTCAGGGAGCGACCTCGGCCGGTAATGTCCACGAGCGCAGCATCGACACCGTCGCCGGATGTTCCAGACATGAGTCCCACGACGTGCATTCTTTGACTCCTCCAATGATCGTCCAGCAAGGACTGTAGGATTGCTACGCTAATGGAACTCTCCTGTGGGGTCAAGCAGGGAAGACAACCGAACTCAAGAGATCAACCCACGCTGTTGCGTTGACAACATGGGGACCCAATGTTACCGTCCTCGCCCATGCTGAATCTCCACTTGGTGCGCCTGCGTTGGGCAGTCCTCATTAGCTACAGTTTGCTCCCTGTACCTCTGGCCTTTGCCACCGCTCCTCCGGAACCTCTCAATATCGTGGTCACGATTCCGGTTTTGAAGGACCTGACTGAACAAGTCGGCGGTCCCCACGTACGGGTCACCTCCCTACTGAGCGGCTATGAAAATGAACATACCTATTCCCCCAAACCGAGTGATCTCGTCGCCGTCAGGAAAGCCCGGCTGCTGTTCGAAGTCGGTATCGGCCTTGAAGTCTGGGTCTCCTCGTTGGTGAAGAATGCCGGCAGTGCATCACTCAGGGTCGTCACCACCTCCAAAGGCATCGCGCTTCTTCGCGACAGACCAAACCATGACGGCGCGGCTCATGCCGCCGCAGAGGAGGGCCGTGGGAATCCTCACGTATGGATGGACCCTGAAAATGCGACGACAATGATGCGGCATATCACGGAAGCGCTCATTCAGATAGACCCGGCCCATACGACGGAGTACCGAACCAATCAGGCCTCCTATCTTCGGAAGCTGGACCACCTTCAAAAGGACTTGAGTGATCGGATCACACACCTTGCCGATCGGCGATTTATCGCCCATCACCCCGCCTGGCCATACTTCGCAAGGCGATTTGGGTTCCAGATCGTCGGGACGATCCAACCGCAATCCGGAAGCGAGCCATCAGCACTCCAGCTTCACGGTCTCATCGCGAAGATCAATAAAGAACGGATTAGGGTCGTGGTCTCGGAAATTCAGCTGAGCCAAAAGATTCCCGAGCTGTTGGCCAAGGAAACCGGCGCGCGCGTGGTGGTACTCACCACTCTCCCGGGAGGTCTCCCACACACAGAGACCTATCTCGACATGCTCCGTTATAATGTGCTCCAATTGGCCAACGCACTGGATGCAGCCTAGCGGCTGATAGGCATCGGTTTCAGCGGCTTGGACTGAGAGGATCTCCCACCGACATGGCAAGTCAATCGCCGCCTATCATTCACTTCGATCATGCCACCTTTGGGTTCCCTGGAGTGGTTGCACTGGATGATATCTCGCTTGAGATTCAATCCGGCGAGTTCATAGGGGTGATCGGGCCCAACGGGTCTGGAAAGACGACTCTCTGCCGCGCGGTTCTCGGTTTGATGGCTCCGCTGAAGGGCCACCTCAAAATTTTCGATTGTGCCTGTGATGAGCTACGCTGTCACCACAGGGCCAGAATCGGCTACCTGCCTCAGAAGGGAGTGGTCGATCGTAACTTTCCCGTCACGGTACTGGAAACCGTCATGATGGGACGCTACGGCACATTAGGTCTGTTCACGCGGCCATCAGGGAAGGACCGCAAGATCGCGCTGGACGCCCTGGCTCATGTGGGGATGGAGGGGCATCGAGACAGCGCGCTGGGCTACCTCTCTGGAGGACAACAGCAGCGGGTCTTCATCGCCAGAGCGTTGGCCCAGCAACCAGATGTGTTGTTGCTCGACGAGCCGACGACTGGACTGGATATCACGACGCAACACAATGTCGTCGAGTTGGTGCAGCATCTGCACGAAGAGTTAGGCTTGACAGTCCTCTTGATCACCCATGACATCAATATGATCCGTTCGCGGGTGGACCGGCTCGTGCTCCTCAAGACCCGCCTTTACGCCGCAGGGCCGCCTGCCGATGTCCTGAAGCCGGACATCCTCAGCCAGGTCTACGGGAAAGACCTGGTTATTACAGAAAAAGGCCTCGTCATCGTCGAGGACTACCACCACCATCATTGACCATTCCGTACAATGCTTGAACTATTCACCTACGATTTCATGCAACGCTCGCTTCTGGCTGCGGCGTTGGTGGGCGCCCTGTGCTCGACGATCGGTGTCTTCGTCGTACTACGAGGGCTGGCGTTTATGGGAGCCGGCACGGCACATGCCGCGTTTGCCGGAGTCGCGCTCGGCTATCTCATGGGCTGGCCGCCGCTGCTCATGGCCATTCTCTTTGGTCTCGCCACGGTCTGGATCACGGGATGGGTGGAGGAAAAAGGCCGGATGAAGTTGGATGTCTCCATTGGGATTCTCTACACCGCCACCATGGCCCTGGCGATCCTCTTCATCGGCCTGATGAAGACCTATAACGCCGAGATCTATGGCTACCTCTTCGGAAATGTGCTTGCAGTGACCAGCGAGGAACTGCGTACGATTGCCGGATTGAGCATCGTCGTCATCGGTGCGATTGTGCTCTTCTCGAAAGAACTGTATTTTATCGCATTCGACCAAGAAATGGCGGAAGCCTCAGGAGTCCCGGCCCGGCGCATATTTTTCCTCTTGCTGACCCTGGTCGCGCTCACGGTGGTGATATCACTCAAGACCGTCGGCGCGATCCTTGTCTTCGCGATGATCCTGATTCCAGCTTCCACCGCCTACCAACTGACGCATAGTCTCTCGACGCTGACCTGGTATTCGGTCCTGATCGGAATCACCTGCTCAGTCGGGGGAGTACTGATCTCCTCTTACTGGGATCTCCCCTCCGGTCCTGCCATTGTGCTGCTCGCCACGCTGTTCTTTTTTGCGTCGGTGGTCCTGTCCCCAAAGAGGCAGCACCGAGCCCTTGCAAGCAGCTAAGAGAGCAGCCCTGCGGGGTTCACACCGGCATCATCATAGGAAGCAGAAGTGAAAGACGTTCTGACTTGAAGACGAGAGGCTATTCCTGTCGGCCTTGTTTGGATCGCCTCCAGACCATCCCTGTCTGTTCCTTTGAACTGAAACCAAGCTTTTCGTAAAAGCCCGGCATGCGGGTGCAGAGCCAGAAGAGTTCGACTTTCTTGAGGCGAGGGTGGTTCAAGATGCGCTGGACGACATCGGTACCGACGCCCTGGCCCTGGTAGGCCTTATCAACGATGACATCCCAGATGGTCGCTCGGTAGACATAGTCCGTTAATACCCGTCCAAATCCGATCAGCACGTCACCGTCCCAGGCCATTACGGCCACATCGGTGTGGCGCAACATCTCACGTGCGTCCTCAAGGGTCCGTCCTTTGGCCCAAGGCGCTTGCTGGTACAGGCGGACGAGCTTGGCTGGGTCGATGTCCTTCTTCTCAGCGAAGGTGATGGCGGGCTTGAGGGTTGGAGGCATCTTGTACTAGATTATCTCCCAGTGACAGCAACCAAAATCACGCGGAGTGTACGAGGAACATCATGACAACGCAAGTACGAACCTGTCCTAGGTGCGCGCAGCTGATGTGGCTGAAAGAAGACCAGTACGAACGGCTGGATGAAGAAACCATCCGCGGAAAGTGTCCTCAATGCGGATCGACGGTTCGCTTCAAGCTCGTATCACAAGGCGAAAACGCCGCCGGCCCTAAAATGGGCCACTGACCGCTTCGCCGAGTAAACAGTTTTGAGTTATAAGTTCTGAGTTCTGAGTTAGCAAGGAAACTCATCACTCAACACTCAGAACTCAAAACTTCGGCCTCACATTCCCCGTCCTGCGCCGTCCAGCTCCGGCTTGTTGCCTGGTAGAATCTTATTCAGAGCAGATCGATATTCGCCTGTGCGCTTCTCATCGATCCGTCCGATTTCGATTTCTTGATCTCGCTGCATCCGTTCCAGATGATCGAGCACCGAGAGGAGCGGCTGGACGGAGCCGAGCAATCGACCAACCTCGAAGGCTTCCAGCGAGTCCACAAATAATTCGTTCAGGCCTCTATAGGGAGTCCGGGCGCTCTGGTTCCGGAACCGAGAGACGATCTCCTCATACTCCTCGACCGCTTCAAACTTGGGCTTCACACCGGTCGGCACCGCAGACAGATGCACAATCGGCGGCAATTGTGCCGCATAAATTTTTAGCTGAGCAACCAATCCACCCATCGCGTCCAACACATCGGCAGTCTGCATGAACTCATCCTTCGAGGCGGCATTGCTCAGGCCACGTTGAGGGGCCTGTCAAGATTTGCGGGCACCGTGAGGAGGCGTGAGACCATTAAGCCCGCATTATTCACGAAGACTTCTACTGCAACCGCCGATACGCCGCTACGACAAGCCTGACGGCGGGCGGGCTCGCCGCTCAGTCGGTCAACATACTGTTTCAAGTATGCCTCCCTCCCTCTCGTCTCCGCGCGCCCGTCTCGCAAGGTGTCTCGGCGGTTTCGTCACGAACTCCCGTGAATAATGCGGGCTAGGGCCTGAACCACCTGCTCCATATCGGATGGAAAAGGCTTTGTATACTCCCGAAACTCACCGGTAGAGGGGTGATGGAAACCTAGAGTCCTCGCATGCAGCATCACGCGTGGGATCTCGACGCCTTCTACTGTGCAGACTTTCCTCCCTCCATAGGTCTGATCTCCTAGTACTGGATGACCCAGGGATGCCAGATGGACACGGAGCTGGTGAGTCCGACCTGTGCGTGGGTACAAGAGCACATGGGAGGCCAGTTTGCCGAAGCGATGGTCAACCTTGTATTCCGTCACGGATTCCTTTGGTCGAGCCGTATGGGCGGAGAATTTTTTCCGTTCCTTCTTGTCACGGCCAATCGCCAGCTC
>DASVEA010000393.1:0-6061 GCA_036380815.1 Nitrospiraceae bacterium | reverse complement strand
TGACGAAGAGCCGATTCTCACATCCTTGAGCAGCATTCTGCGGGATGAAGGTTATGAGGTGGCGGTGGCCAAGGACGGCGTGGAGGCGTTGCGCGTCTACACCATGGATCCGCCCGATCTCATGCTCCTCGATATCTGGATGCCGGAAATGGATGGCATGGAAACCTTGCGCCGGGTTCGTGAGCTAGTGCCGACGGCTCAAGTGATGATGATGTCCGGGCACGGGTCGATTGAAACGGCGGTCAAGGCGATCAAGTTGGGAGCGTATGACTATATTGAAAAGCCCTTGTCGCTCGAGAATGTCACACTGCGCGTCAAACATGCCTTAGACCAATACCGGTTGGAACAAGAAAATCGGACACTCCGGACCACGGTCCAGAGGAAGTTCGAGTTGGTGGGACAGTCGCTTGTGATGCAACAGTTGCGGCAGCTGATTGAGACGGCCGGACCGACCAATAGCCGCGTGTTGATCGGAGGGGAGAATGGGACAGGGAAGGAACTTGTTGCGCGGGCGATCCATCTGCAGAGCACACGGGCCGGTCGACCGTTTGTGGCGGTGAACTGTGCCGCCATCCCGGAGACCTTGATCGAGAGTGAGCTGTTCGGACACGAAAAGGGTTCCTTCACCGGTGCGACCTCGATGAAACGCGGTCAGTTCGAGCAGGCGGACGGGGGCACGCTGTTTCTGGACGAAATCGCCGACATGAGCCTGAACACCCAGGCAAAGGTATTGCGGGCGTTACAGGAACAGCAATTCACTCGTGTCGGCGGGACCAAGCTCATGAAGGTCGATGTTCGGGTTTTAGCCGCCTCTAATAAAGATTTGCTCAAGGAAATCGAGAAAGGCACGTTTCGCGATGACCTCTTCTACCGGCTCAGCGTGGTGCCGATCATCGTGCCGCCGCTCAGGGAGCGTCGGGAAGACATCCCGCTGCTCATTCGCCACTTCATGAAGGTCCATTCGGAAGAGCAGGGATTGCGAATGAAAGAGATCTCGCCGGAGGCGATGGCGGTGTTTCAACAATATGACTGGCCGGGAAATATTCGAGAATTACGAAACCTGATCGAACGATTGATGATCATGGTGCCGGGCCCTGTCATCGAGCCAGCGCAAGCGGGCCTCTCGTTGCAGGCGCGTCCGGCTGCGCCGGCCTCCCAGTCTGCGACGCCCGCGGTCATTCCACTCTTCACACAGTCGTACGACTCGCTCAGGGACGCCCGCAATGCATTTGAGAAGGAATATATCGCACGAAAATTGCGTGAGCATCATTGGAACATTTCTCGCACGGCTGAAGAATTGAAAATCGAACGAAGTCATCTCCATCGGAAAATCAAGTTGCTCGATGTGGAGATGCGGCCGGAAGCGTAGTGGATGGGGACTGATTATCTCCTGTGCTCGCGCAATGCGCGGCCATCAGAAGGATGGGAAGGGAGCGACCAGGTGTCCTTCTTGCTCACAGAACGCGCACGGTGAAACTGTGCTCGTTCTATACGCGCAGTAAAGGGCAGCCTCGGCCACTCCCCTAAAGAGAGGTATCGAGAATCGGAAGACCCTCGCTTGGGCTACTGGCACGTCACGGGGAATCGATTGCGAAGCAATTGGAGGGTAGGGCGGGTAAAAAATATCTGCCAGTGGGTGGGCGGGTGAGGAAGTCGCGCGCAGTGGAGACCATCCCAGCCGCCTCGCTGTAATGGGATTGTGGGTGAAGAGTTGAGGCCATCCCTCGAATAGTCCTGGCGCTTGTGCGTTGACCTCTGCGACAGCCCTCCGCTAAGATGCGCCCTCCTATGACAACCTATCGAGATACCGGAGTCGATATCGATGCAGGCGACGAGTTCGTCGACCGTATTTCACCACTGGTGCGATCTACGTTCCGTCCTGAAGTCCTGACAGACCTTGGCGGGTTCGGCGGATTGTTTCGGCTGCAGGCTCATCGCTATGCCGAGCCAGTCCTTGTCTCCGGCACTGATGGAGTCGGGACGAAATTGAAGATCGCCTTCCTCACGGGTCGTCACGATACCGTCGGGATCGATCTGGTGGCCATGTGTGTGAACGACATCGTGGTCAGCGGGGCCGAACCGCTGTTCTTCTTGGATTATTTCGCGACAGGAAAGCTTGCCGTCCCCAAGGCTGAGGCGGTGCTCAAGGGAATCGCCGAGGGTTGTCGCCAGGCTGGCTGCGCCTTGATCGGCGGGGAAACCGCCGAGATGCCCTCCTTCTATGCGGAGGGCGAATATGACCTGGCAGGATTCGCCGTCGGAGTAGTGGATCGACCCAAGATCATCGATGGCCGCAGTATCGTGCCCGGCGATACCCTGATTGGATTGGCCTCATCTGGTCTTCATAGCAACGGCTATTCGCTCGCACGTCGTGTCTTGTTCGATCTAGCAAAACTCAGCGTGACCAGTCGCTTGCCTGAACTCGATCAGCCGCTTGGAGATGTGTTGCTGACGCCGACCAGAATCTATGCCAAACAGGTCCTCACATTGATCCAGGAATGTCCCATCAAAGGCATAGCTCATATCACCGGCGGCGGCATTACCGAGAATCTCCCGCGAGTGTTTCCCTCAGGTGTGCGGGCACAGGTGCGGCGGAGTGCCTGGTCCGTGCCGCCTATTTTCCAAGTGATTGCTCGACTTGGACAGGTCGAGCGTGAGGAGATGTATCGCGTCTTCAACATGGGGATCGGGCTGATTCTCGTGGTGCCGGCATCAGCCGCCCAGTCTGTCATCGCGTGCGCAACGGCGTTGGGTGATCCGGCTTGCCGGATCGGAACGATCATGTCATCGTCCGGCGACGTACCATTGGTGGAGTATGTCGACTAAGCGGACGGATGCGCTTCGAGTCGCCGTGTTGGCATCCGGGCGCGGATCAAATCTTCAGGCGGTCATCGATGCGATCGAAGCGGGGACGGTTCAAGCGAAGATCGTCGCCGTCATCAGCAACAAGAATGAGGCCCCGGCGTTAGAGCGAGCCCGCCGACATGGACTGTCCGCCCTCTTCCTCGATTCAAAACCCTATGCACGCAGACCCGATAGTCGTGAGGCCTACGATTGCGAGCTACTCGATGTGCTCCGGCGGCACGATGTGGAATTGGTGTTACTGGCCGGGTACATGAAGATCGTGACGAGGGTCCTCGTGGAGGCCTTTGCGAATCGCATGATGAACATCCATCCGTCCTTGTTGCCCTCGTTTCCAGGGTTGGATGTGCAGAAGAAGGCGATCGAGTGGGGCTGCAAACTTGCCGGATGTACCGTGCACTTTGTGACAGAAGGCGTCGATGAAGGGCCGATCATTCTTCAAGCGGCGGTTCCGATTCTCGATGACGACACTCACGACACATTGGCCGCTCGGATTCTTATACAAGAACACAAGATATACCCACGAGCGGTCCAGCTCTTTGCCGAGGGGCGGTTGCGAGTTGACGAGCGACGCGTGTTCATCGAGGCTGGAAAGCCGAAGGGTGAGTCGGTGATCAGCCCGTCATAACGGTGTGACGAATCGAACTTCCAGTAGAGACACAGGAAATGGTTGTGTATAATGCACTGCACGGTGAGACATTCGTCTCACTGGTCGAATGTCGGTCATGTGGGGGGCTAGCTCAGTTGGGAGAGCACTACGTTCGCAACGTAGGGGTCGGGGGTTCAACTCCCCTGCCCTCCACCAGCTTTATTTTTGCCAATGGCCAGCCGCAGTAATCCCTCATAATCCCCGGTTACCTCCGCCGTCAGGTAGCGCCCCGCATCATCGGCACACGGATGGAGCGCGATTGTTTTTCCCAACAGACTCTTGAGGGCTTCGCGCGCCTTGGCGACATGGTGGTGCGGGGTTGCCGCCAGATTGCCTACGAGTGTTTTGAACCGCTCTTTCAAATTCGGCAGCATCGTGGTCACATTGTCAGCTTTGGCGGTGCGCGCCTGGAGCTGACTCAGAAGCCGCCCCCGTTCCGCCTCGGCTTTCTCCAGTTCTGCCTTGGTTGAGACGGTCAGGATGCCCGCCCTAATGGCTTTCATAATGTAGGCAATCTCGCGCTCGACCTCCGCGAGCTTCGCGTGCAGCCGTTCCCGATCCGGGATCTGTGCGCGGCGACGTTCGGCGAGCAGCCGAGCGACCTCCTGCTTAAAGACCATGAACCCTTCCTCGGTGAACAGATCACGCTGAATGGCAGACAACAGGACCGACTCCACAATCGCGCGCGATACTTTAATCGTGTTCGAGCAGACCGACTGGCCGCGATATTGCCAGCCACCACATCCATAGTGCCGGGGGTCCACGATGATGAACTTGTGCCCGCATTGCGCGCAGATCAACAGACTGGAGAAAAGATATTTCGGGCCGCACCCTGTGCTCATTGTGGGACGGAGCTTGAGCGCCGCACGAACTCCCGCACTCTCGTTGTGAATTACTGCCTGCCGCGCCTTCACCCGCGCCCACAAGGCGTCATCAATAATTTTGAGATGCGGAGCCGGGGTGATGATCCAGTCCTTCCTATCACGCAAGACTCGCGTCTTTTTCTTCGTATCAGGATGCTTTTCCCATCGGGCGCGACCCCAAATGTGTTGGCCATTATAAAGCGGGTTGTTGAGCAATCCCGTGCCTTGGTGTACATCGCCATGGAGCGCTGAGGCACACCACGTCGGCGTGTGTGTGGAGTGGCGGCGAAAGGCCGCGCCCGGCGGCGGCACACGTCGGCGATTCAAGTCCTCGACAATCTTGAGCGGCGACCAACAATCCGCAAAACGCTCAAAGATCCACCGCACAACAGAGGCTTGTTCGGGGTGCTGTTCCAATCGTGTCCCGATCCTGGTCGGCTGTCCATACGGATCGAGCTTCGTCGGGTGGAGTTCAGGCACGAGCACGTACCCATAGGCGCGGCCTCCACAATGATAGCCTTTCAGCGCTTGCCCCACCATCCCGCGGTGCGTCCGTTCACGCAAATCGTCCAGGAAAATGTCGTTCATCAAACCTTTCATTCCAGCTTGTAGCTTGTGCCCTTTGCTCGCCGTGTCGATGCCATCGGTGACGCCGATCAAGCGGCATCCCCAGTGCACCATCCGGCGACGGACCTGCTCCGATTCAACTTGGTCGCGTGACAGACGAGAGAAATCATCGACCAGCACAATGTCAAAGCACTTGGCCTCCGCGTCCGCAAGCAGCTGTTGATAGCCGGGCCTCACGTTGGTACTGCCGCTGATGGCTTTGTCCTGATACCGGTAGGTGACGCTCCAGCCCTCTTGGGTCGCGCGCTTTTCGCAATTCCTGGTTTGATCCTCAATGCTGGCCTCGCGTTGATTCTCGCTGCTATATCGTGCGTAGACCGCGACTCTCATAGGGCTCCTTTCACCGATTTGTGCGACAGGGGTCATAGTTGCGCGCCCTTCTGGACATCTAGGAACAGCTGCTTCTGCCTGAAGTAAATCGTATCGTTGCCCAGAGCCTCGGGGGGTAACTGTTTCACCACATCCTATTATAATAGGACATCACCAGCCATAAGCAAGTGTCCAGTCCCTAGATTTCTAAAGAGTTTCCTGGCAAGTTATCTAGGCGAGAGAAACTTTTTGTACTTATGGCAAAGCCGCGTTTCGCACAAATGGAGGTGGTCTTCGATAACCCGCCGGATAAACATGGCTTCACCACCTTCACCATCATCCGCAATGTGGGGCGTGCGGGTCACCACTATGAACGACACGTGGAACTGAATGATCTGTTGTCCTCCCCTGAGGCTGCGCGCATCCTACGGATCTCCGTTCGCCATTTATACCGTTTGATCAAAGAAGGACGCATCAAGTGCAAGAAGCTGAACACACACCTATGGTTTGTCTCCAGGGATGTTCAACGGGTACAGTTGGCTCGTCGGCGAGTTTCAGACCGGCGGGAAACGTTCCTGATCAATTAAGATGGGACAAGTGGCGTGGCTTTCAGCACCTTGTCTGATTGTTTCATCTCACAAAAGAATTTGGAAATGTGGTGGGAATCTTTCTGGGAAAATGGGAATTGGACTGACATTCCCTTTCAGGAAAGCGGTCACTTACACCTGATGCCACAGAATCAGATGTTCAG
>DASVEA010000392.1:0-5202 GCA_036380815.1 Nitrospiraceae bacterium | reverse complement strand
GCATGTGAGGTAGAACACGGCGTACTTCGCATGCCCCATGACGTCTTCGATGTTGTTCCCGAAGACCCAGAGGTACAGCATGTTCCCTATGAGGTGCATCCAGCCGCCGTGGAGGAACATGCTCGTGATCAACGTGGCGTATGCGGGAATGGCCACGCCCATCTCAGGGAGGTCGGCCTCCCCGAACACGAGGGCCGGGATTGCCCCGTACTGAAAGACGAACGTTTCTCCTAAACCGGCGGGAAGGCTTGCCTGGTAGAAAAAGACAAGGACGCAGCCTACGATAAAAGCGATCGTGACGACCGGCGTCCGCTCGGTCGGGTTGTCGTCATGCAGAGGGATCATGGTGCCCTCATTGGGAGGGAGAACGGCGACGGTCGATGACCGGTCGAGGAAGTGCCGGGTTATCCGGTAAGGAGCCGTCAGGTCCAAGAGAGATTGAAAACCCCGCGGCGTGCGTATGGCCTCCACCGCCGAAAGACGCGGCGATAGCTCCCACGTCGACCCCATCTTCTCGCGAGCGCATGCTGTAATAGCGACGTCCATCGCGATCGTGCCACATGAGGCAAAACGGATGCTCCGCGGAGAGGCGTTCCCCGATCTGACTGGTCAAGACCGCGCTTTGGACCGACGGAACAACGGCTCCGTGAAAGTCGACCAACATCGCTTGCGCCGCAAGTTTGCTCACGAGCTCGCTTTCATAACGCAGGATGGCCCGACCTTCCTCTTCCAACTCCTTCTGCTTGAAGTGATTCCAGAGGTGATAATCGAATGGATACGAGGCAACGGCCGCATTAATTTCCCGACTGGAGGGGAGCGCCCAAGTCCAGAGGTCTTTGTCTTGGATATAGTCGAGGAGCCACGGCGTCGGCTGATCGTGTGCCCATTCCCAGGCCAGGACAGCTCCTGACTTCTTCAAGTCGAAGTAGGCATAGGGAAGGCCGGCGAGGGCTTTCTCTGCGGTAATGTGATGATCGAGTACGAGGAGCGCCTTTGTCTGAGCGGCCATGGTTTCCAGCGTCTCACGGGCATAGCTGAAATCCACGATGACGACTCGTTGGTTCTGTAGCCCAGCGGGAGGAGGATTCCCGTGTTTGACGGGAATGAACCGAGCCGCTGGAAATTGACTCCAGATCGCCCAAGCGGCGCCGAACCCATCGGCACATTCGGCGTGATAGAGCACGACGGTGGGGGGCTCAGAGAATGGGTGCTGTGTGCAGGAGCCAGCCATCGTCGCGGAGCATACCATGATGCTGCTCAGAGACTAAAGCGTCTTTGTGAGGAGGGGTTAGCAGGATGCTCAAAAAGTCCGCCAGCTTTGTTCTCGCATCGCTCAGAGGCTCAACGTACCGACGCATACGCCTCGCCACTTCACTCGCTGCGGCCGCGCTGGACGGCCATTTTGAGCATCCTGCGAGCCGGTTAGAGGGCGTTGAGATGGTCGATTAACTGACGCAACCGGCTCGCGCTCCGGCGGTTGGAGGTAAAGGCCAACCGAGGCAAGTCCCTTAGATCCGGTTCGTCGAGCTCTTCGGGAAGAGGCCCGCGCAACTCGAAAGTGCCCTCGGATAACAGATCGCCAAACGTTTCATGAAGGCCGGCCACCTGCTCTTGGGATATGCGGGTTTTCAGCCGCATGGCCAAGAGCCGACCCACATATCGAATCGAATGGAATCGGCGGTAAAAGCTCCTAATCTCATCGATCGCGTCTTCCACGGACGTGGTGATTTTGAACAGGCTGAGATCTTCAGGGTTGATCAGTCGACGAGCCAAGAGTTGGCGTGTGACGAAGGCGTACCAGTCGTCCCAATAGTCGCAACCGGGAGCCTGGAGACACACGATCGGCTGGGGATCGCTCTTGCCGGTTTGGGCAAGGGTCAAAATTTCAAAACCTTCATCATGCGTCCCGAAACCGCCCGGGAATAATGCAATGGCGTTGGCCTCCTTCTGAAAGATTAATTTGCGGGTAAAGAAGTATTTGAACGTGACGAGCTTGGGGTCATCGGCGATCGTGGCATTCGGACCTTGTTCGAAGGGCAGCATAATATTGACCCCGAAGCTGTTCTCGCGTCCGGCGCCCTCCTGGCACGCGCGCATGATCCCGTCGGCGCCCCCGGTAATGACCATGAACCCTTCCCCGACGATCTGGCGGGAAAACTGGAAGGCCATCTGGTAGTTCGGATCATCCGAGGCGGTGCGGGCCGAACCGAAGATGCTGACTTTTCGCCGGTTGCTATAATCATGAAAGACACGGAAGGCGTGACGCAGTTCTTTTACGGCGCGGTTGACGATCTTGAGGTCCAAGACGTCTAGATGAGAATCGTGGAGCCGAAGCGTCCCGGCCAGGAGTTCCTTCATGATCGCGGCTTGCAGGTCGTCTTCCGGACTGTCAAGCAGGATGCGAATCTGACTGAGCAACTCCTCGTTCGAAGGGAGGGGACGGGTACGGGTCTGGGAAGTCTTCATCGGGTTACCCATGTGTGGTTATGGTTTATCCTAGGCAGAGAAAAAATTCTATCAGCTGATCGCCCATTGGTCAAAATAACGGGGCACATGTGTGAGGTTAGCCTGCATTATGTATGATGGTTCGTCGCAACAGCGTGCCACCCGGCCAGGTCAGGGGCGCGAGGCTAATGACTAGAGGGCAGAGCCGTGCTTTCGACGGAAAGTCTCCGCCACTGGCCTCGCGCCTCTGGCCCAAACATTGGCAATTGCAGCAGAAGCGCTCATGAATAATGCGGGCTAGGAACACTTGGGTGAGGCAGGCATTGTTTGTAGTGCCCAGGCCCTGATACGCGCGAGATCGGTCGATGAGAGGTCGGTAAACTGAATATCGACATGCCAGGTGCGGATCCCGCTTGATGGCTCACCGCGCTCTGCCTCCGGAACTCCGCTGGTCAGGACTGTTCCACGGATGGTTAGGGAAGTGTTTTGGCCAGGAATGGAAAACGCCAGTACGACGTTCGTTCCTGTCAGGATCTTCGCGGTTGATTCGACCAACGCTCCGACATGGCTCAGTTGGGTTATCATGGCATTATAGTTGAGCCCCTGCGCCGAGGCTCGTCCGACCACACTCACGACGACGGGGATCTTCGTGCCACACCGGAGCGGCGTGAGCATCAGGTCTTGTGCACTGAGCACCCCAACCGGTTGGTTTTGTTTGGTGACAATCAAGAGAGAGGCACCTGTCGCCATCATGAGTGTCGAGGCCTCTGCCAAGGCCTCATCGTACTCGATGAACTGAACCGGGCGTGTCATGATCGTCCGGACTTCGATGTCGTGCGGTTCGAGCCCCTGAGCGACGACTTTCTTCACAATGTCGGTCGGCGTCATGAGGCCGAACCGCGTGTCGGTATCCTTCACGAGCAGGCAGGGTGCCCGTTCTCGTTCGAGCAGCAGTGCCGCCTCACTGACAGATACGTCTCCCGGAACCTGCACAACTCCTGGTGTCATCATATGGGCAACCATAGTGGGTATGAGATGTGTCGTCTTGAAGGGCTTGTCATCGTCGTTCGGCATGGGTTCGAGACCTCCCCCGATTCGCGCCTGCACGATTCGTGAGGGTTCCGCCTCCGGCGACGTAAGCCAAGTATAGCAGACGGAGCCCCCTGGTCCGTGACCGGGGCTTCCCTTGTCAAACAAGGGGTTCGGCGAATAGACTAGGCCAATTGTTAGAGCAGCACAAGGGGTGATCGATGGTTGATCCCGATTTCGTTCAACAAGCCTTTCAGCGTCGCCTCAGGGAAATCCCTCCACAGGGGATGGGGCTGTCAGTTGACGTCTATTCTCCCGATCTGTTCGAGCTGGTGAATAAACTTAGGGAGCGAGGACTCCAGCCGGGCTATCTCGAAGTCTTTAAGGCGGCGACGACCGCACTGACAACGGTTCGACAGGCTGTGCCGGATATTCCGCTGGCGTATCACGGGGAAGGCTTGTGGATCACTCAGCCGGACGTTCAAGAGTCTTCGTTCTTTCAGCAGGACGTCGGCGAAATGGTCACGCAACTCAACAGTATACAGAGTCTCTGGCTGAATCATGAATGTGCGATGAAGCAGATGGCGGGCTATTCGTTTGGCACGTATGTCCCCCCATTATATACGCGGTTGAGTGCCGAGGTGGTGGCGGCAAATATCGCGGCGGTTCAACAGGAGATGGATCGGCAGTGTCGTCGAGCGGACGGGACCGCGCCGCTCTTTCTCTTAGAGATGCCGCCGCTCACATATTTTTCCGCAGGCACGATACCGATTCCCCATTTTTTTCGGATCGTCACAGCGTTGGTGCCCTGCGGTCTTGTGCTGGACATCGGACACCTCTGGACAGTCTATCGCTATACCGGCGCCTGCCGGCGGACATCTCTTGAACGATTCGTCAGGGAATTCCTCGACGAATTTCCTCTGGAGCGGGTCGTCGAAATCCACATAGCGGGATTGGCCTGCCATGAGTCGGTTGGTGGGGCAAAGATAGGAGAGGGGCTTCCCGAATGGATCGACGCCCATGCCGCCCCGATTCCGTCGATCCTCTTCACCATGCTCGAACAGGCGCTGGCCCATTCGAACCTCGTCAGCCTCCGGGCGGTGGCGCTTGAAGTGGACACCAAACCGATCGAGATGATTGTGGAGGAGTATACAGAGGCCGGTCGGCGTTTCTCCCTCCTCGTTCAGCAGACGATGGCCAGAGGAAGGGTTGCAGAACCGTTGATGGGACTGACGCCTCGTTCAGCATCAGTCCAGGAGCCTGTGTGTGAGTCTGATCGGCAGCAGTTGCGCGACGACTATGCGCGCTACGCGCAAATCATCTCGGGGCAAGCTCCCATGACAGGCCCTGAATGGCAGGAAACGGCTGCAGACGTGACCGGTTTGACACGGTACCGGACGTCCTACGTGCCGCACGAGATTCTCCATTGGGGTGGAGACCTTGCAGAGATGTTTCCGCAAACCTGCCGGACTTTGGCGGAGCGGGGCATTTGCCTGAGAGAGTTCGTGGCTTTCTGGTTTCGGTCGCCACGACCGCTCACGCACTCGTATGATTTCTTCCTCCTCAAGATCGAACGATTTCTCGAATTTGTGAGGGAGCGTGCGCCGGATGCACGGATTTGCGTACAACAGGAATGCGACAGCTTGCGCCTGGCCTATGCCCAGGCGAACGAAGTGGTGGAACCGGTGATGGAGATGGAGCGAACCCGATGAGTTTCTGGCAGTCACT
>DASVEA010000391.1:0-3486 GCA_036380815.1 Nitrospiraceae bacterium | reverse complement strand
AAAGGGTTGGAGGAAACGCACTCGGCAGTTCCACGTTCAACATTTCATGCCTCACCGTTCCTGGGAGCGAAGCGAGAACGCCAATGGCGGACTGAGCCGGTTTCCTGATAGGGTTGTAAGAAAAAACCTGCTCCGCCGGCTGTTCACCTACACGAACCGTTGAGGAGTCCCATGCCACATTCATCACGCCGAACCGTCCCATCAAACCCAGCCGGTCCATCGCCGCTCACGGCGGAACAGCAGCGTCTCGATGAAGACGCCCGCCGGCAGGAACATTGGAAACGCTGGGGCCCCTATCTCAGCGAACGGGCCTGGGGGACCGTCCGCGAAGACTACAGCCCTCACGGGACTGCGTGGGAATCGTTTCCTCACGACCAGGCTCGCTCCCGCGCCTATCGCTGGAATGAGGACGGACTGGCCGGCATTTCCGATCGTCACCAATATATCTGCTTCGCCATCGCACTCTGGAACGGACGAGATCCCATTCTGAAGGAACGGGTCTTCGGCCTCACGGGCAATGAAGGGAACCATGGCGAAGACGTCAAAGAGTATTACTTCTATCTCGATTCAACCCCGACCCATTCCTACATGAAATATCTCTACAAGTACCCGCAAGCGGAGTTCCCCTATGCGAAGCTCGTCGAAGAGAATCGTCGACGGGGCCGGCGGGACGCGGAATACGAACTGATCAACACCGGCATCTTCGACGAGAATCGCTATTTCAACATCGTTGTGGAATATGCCAAGGTTTCCCCCGAGGATCTACTGATCCGCATACAGGTAGTCAACCAGGGGCCCGATCCTGCTGAGCTGGCACTCTTGCCGACCCTCTGGTTTCGGAACACCTGGTCCTGGGGGCTCGATGCGCGCCGGCCGCGAATGCATGAAGGAGAAGCCGCCAAGGGCATGAGCATCATCGAGTTGGACCACGAATACTACGGCCGACGACGCCTCTGGTGTGAACGACAGCCGACATTGCTGTTCACGGAGAACGAAACAAACACCAAACGGCTCTATGGCGATACGGAGGGAGCCCGTTATGTAAAAGACAGTTTTCATGATTATGTGGTGCGCGGCGACAAAGAAGCGGTGAACCCCGACAAGGTCGGCTCGAAAGCCGCCGCTCACTACACCCTCGCATTGGCACCTGGCGCATCGGACACCATCCATCTTCGCTTGACGAACGACGATAGCGAGACCGGTCTCACGCGCGAGGCTTTCAACGCCACGTTCACGCAGCGTGTTCAGGAGGCCAACGAGTTCTACGACGAACTCGCGCCGTCTGATCTCTCCGAAGACGCGCGGCGCGTCCAGCGGCAGGCGTTTGCCGGCCTCCTCTGGAGCAAGCAGTTCTATCATTACGACGTCAATCGATGGCTGAAGGGCGACCCGACTGGGTCCGAACCGCCCAGAGAACGGCTCCATGGACGCAACTCGGATTGGACGCATCTCTACAACGCCGACGTCATCTCCATGCCGGACAAGTGGGAGTATCCCTGGTATGCCGCCTGGGACCTCGCATTTCACTGCATTCCGTTGGCTTTGGTGGATGCAACCTTTGCCAAGGAACAGCTGATCCTGATGCTCCGAGAGTGGTACATGCATCCAAACGGCCAGATTCCCGCCTACGAATGGACGCTTGGAAATGTAAATCCTCCCGTGCATGCGTGGGCCGCCTGGCGGGTCTACAAGATCGATAAGAAGCGGAAGGGTGTGGGCGATCGCGTATTCTTGGAGCGTGTGTTTCACAAATTGCTCTTGAATTTCACCTGGTGGGTGAATCGGAAAGACACCGAAGGGAAAAACATCTTCCAGGGCGGATTCCTGGGCCTCGACAACATCGGGGTCTTTGACCGTAGCGCGCCGCTGCCGATCGGCGGTCATATCGAACAATCTGATGCGACGAGTTGGATGGGCATGTATTGCCTCAACATGCTCTCGATCGCGTTGGAACTGGCCCGAGAAAATCGGGCATACGAGGACGTCGCCAGCAAGTTCTTCGAGCACTTCGTCTACATCTGCCGGGCCATGAACAACATCGGCGGCAAGAACATTGAACTGTGGAACAAAGAAGACGGATTTTTCTACGACGTCCTGCACCTGCCGGACAGGCAGACGCTTCCCTTGAAGGTCCGGTCACTGGTCGGGCTGATCCCGCTCTTTGCAGTTGAAACGTTGGATTCTGAACTGATCGATAGTCTCCCCCGGTTCAAACACCGCATGCAGTGGTTCATCGAAAACCGGCCAGACTTCAGCGCGCATGTGGAAACTCAATCGCATGACGGGGAGGTTCGGCGGTTTCTCTCGCTGGTCCATCGAACGCGGCTGAAATCGGTTCTGCGCTACATGCTGGATGAAGAGGAATTCCTCTCTCCGTTCGGTATCCGCGCCCTCTCGCGCTACCACAAGGATCACCCCTACGTTTTGTCAGCGATGGGCATGGACTATCGAGTGGACTATGAGCCGGCTGAATCGAGCACGGAACTCTTCGGCGGCAATTCGAACTGGCGTGGTCCGATCTGGTTTCCCGTCAACTTTCTGCTCATCGAATCGCTCCAGAAGTTCCATTACTTCCTCGGCGACGACTATACAGTCGAATGTCCGACCGGCTCTGGTCGGACTATCCACTTGAACGAAGTCGCCGCGGAATTGTCACGGCGGTTGATCCACATTTTTCTCCGCGACCCAAATGGGCGGCGCCCTGTCTTCGGAGGCACCGCCAAGTTCCAAGAAGATCCGCTCTGGCGAGACACCGTTCTCTTCTACGAATACTTCCATGGAGACAACGGCGCCGGCATCGGCGCGAGTCACCAAACGGGCTGGACGGGATTGGTGGCGAAGCTGATTCAGCAGTCTGGGGAGTAGGGTGGCACAGTCGCTGGCTCGAATACGCGCCGCGACCATACGTTGCTGCTAACGGCTCGCAAGCCCGCCCTGGAATCCTTCGGGGCTTCGCGATTACATCCCGATCGTTTCGATCACCCGCATGTCTTCAGCGGTGAGGGTGAGCTGTTCAGCTTGGAGATCTTCTTTCATATGTTGCGGGTTCGTGGTGCCGGTCAACGGGAGCATCCCGATCTGCACCGCAAACCGAAACACGACTTGCGGAAGACCGATCGCTAACCGTTGGGCGATAGCCCGAATGCCTGGATCTGCAAGCACTTCTCGATTGGCAGTCAACAGCGAAAAGCCTTGATAAATGATGCCCTGAGTCCGGCACAGCTCCCGCACCTCCTTGTCCCATCCGAGAGCCGCATAACAGCGGTTTTGCACCATCATGGGCTTCACCGCCGCCCGGGCACAGAGCTGGGCGAGTTGCTCAACCGTGACGTTGCTTATGCCGATCATTTTCGTTTTTCCGGACCGGTAGAGTTCTTCTATGGCGGCCCACACTTCCCAGTCCGCAGCGCCCAAGCCCTGCCGCTGATAAGGCCCGTGCAACACATAGGAGTCCAGATACCCGGTGTGCAGGTGGGCCAACGAGCT
>DASVEA010000390.1:0-4930 GCA_036380815.1 Nitrospiraceae bacterium | reverse complement strand
GCAGGCCCGGAAAAACCGGAGGTGTATTCACCTGAATACATTGATGATTTTCCTGGCCGAGCACGGAACCGTTGATCGCGGATCGTTCGCCACAGCAGAAAGGTTCATGTCGGAAAGCCTCCTATTGGGAGGCGAATTACTTCAGGCGAGGCAGATCGAGGATGACCAGTCGCTTGGCGGTACGGAACGGCTTATTTCGTGATTTGTTTGACTGCCTCGACAATCGATCGGGCTCCGATGCCAAAGTGGTCGGCGAGTTCGTCCGGCTTCCCGCTGTGTGGGATCGTGCGGACGGCGAGCTTATGCACCTTGATGCCTTCGGGTCCGACCGCGCTGAGCACAGCATCACCGAGACCGCCGTGGGCATAATGATCTTCAACGGTGAGGATACGCCCCTGCGTAGCTCTGGCGCTGTCCAGCAACGTAGTGCGATCGATGGGGACGATGCTATAGAGATCGACGATCCGCACGGAGACACCGGCAGCTTTCAATATGTCGTACGCCTTCAGGGCTTCGAAGAGCGTGACGCCGGCTGCCACGATCGTGAGGACATCCGAGCCGCTTTGGCGAATGACCTTCGATCCGCCAATCTGGAACGTCTCATCGGGACCGTACAGAACCGGAGACTTTGGGCGACCGGCCCGAATGTAGACCATCCCTTTGTGCGTAGCAGCCGTTTCGACGAGCCGATATGTACAGGTCGCATCTGAAGGATACAACACGGTCACGCCCGGTTGCGCAGCCATCATCGCAATATCTTCCAAGCCCATCTGCGAGGGACCGTCTTCCCCGATGCTCACACCGACGTGTGTGCCTACAAGTTTGATGTTCGAGCCGCTGATGGCAGCCATGCGGATGAAATCATAGGCTCGCGTAAAGAACGCGGCAAACGTGGCTACGAACGGAATTTTCCCGCAGGCAGCTAAACCCGCTGCAGCCCCAAGCATGTTTTGTTCCGCGATAAAACATTCAAAGAATCGATTGGGAAACTTCTTGCCGAACTTCTCGGTATAGGTCGAATTTTTCACGTCGGCATCCAGTCCCACTACCAACGGATTGACCGCGCCCAGTGCCTCAAGTGCGTTGCCGAAGGCTTCGCGCGTGGCGGCAGTGTCGCCTACTTTGTAGGGCGAAGGTGGGAGGGGACTGATAGACGAGGGCCCCTGAGCCGACGTCGATGGTTTCTTAAATGAAATGGCCGTGCTGCTCAGCTTCAACTGCTTGGTCAACTCATCGATTGCCTTCTGGGTTTCTTCGCCTTTGGGGACCGGCTTCCCGTGCCAGCCAGGATGGTTCTCCATGAAGGAGATACCCTTGCCCTTAAACGTTTTGGCAAGAAGAACCGTCGGTTTGCCTTTGGTGCCGGCAGCGGTATCGAATGCCGCGAGCAGAGCTGAAAGATCGTGCCCGTCAACCACCAACGCCTGCCAGCCAAAGCCGGCCCACCGGGCGCGATAGCCCTCCATGTCGTGTTGCAGCATGGTGGGATCGCTTTGACCGAGTCGATTGACATCGATAATGGCACAGAGGTTATCCAAACCATGATGGTGCGCGACTTCAGCCGCTTCCCACACGGATCCCTCGACGGATTCTCCATCGCCCATCAAGACGTAGGTTCGGTGATCCAGTTTGTCGACGAATTTTGCATTAAGGGCGATGCCGATGCCGACTGGAAGGCCTTGACCCAGCGAACCCGTCGCCATATCGACAAACGACAAGCGAGGCGTCGGGTGGCCTTCCAGATCTGAGGTCAACGTGCGTAACTTCAAGAGATCATTTTTCGGAAAGAGACCTGCTTCTGCCCAGGCGGCATAAAGTAGTGGGGCGGCATGGCCTTTTGACAGCACAAACCGATCGCTATTGAGGGCTTTAGGATTTGTGGGATTGTATCGCATGACGGAGAAGAAAAGGGCGGCGACGATGTCCGCAGCGGAACAGCAGCTGGAGGGATGCCCGCTCCCAGCTTCACTCGTTGCACGTACGCTCTCGATCCGGAGCTGCGTGGCCTTGTTCTGCAGTTCAGCAAGCAATTCAGGGGAGGCAGTTGAGCTAGCCATCGGAACTCCTTTCGGGATTTGGATGCCAAGGATGCTGCCAGACTCTTCTCGTCTTCTAAATCGGTAGCAACGCGGTGGGACTTGAGGCTAACAAAATGAAATGAGGGAGTCAATGAACCTAACAGGGTGTGGGAAAAGTCCGTCAGTCTGTCTTGTTCATTTGGTCTGTTCGGTGTGTCTGGTCTGTCTCGTTTATTTAATTGGTTTGTGTGGGAAATTTGGTATGTGCGAAGGATGTTAGGTAATGCGATCCAAGAATTGCTGGATCGCGGACTTCTGTTGCGTACTGTCGTATTGGTGGCAATGTGCCGAGAAATCGGGCCAACGCTTCAAGAAAGGCGACGGGCTCCATACTCCAGCGCTGAAACTCAAAAATGAACGGACCAAGTTCTGATCCCAAGCTCTCTTGTACCGGCGCCCAGACCAAGTCCCCAGCCGGTAACAAGAAATCGTGGGTTAGGCTTCTCGGCTTTGGCTCCGTAGCGGGGGGAAATTGACATAGGCCGGGATGGTGATTTCTTCACAGACCTTGGAACAGAAGCGGAAATATTCAGGGACTTGCACTGCATAGTGGGCGAGTTGCGCGGCGCTGGCCGGGCGATAGAAGGAATGGTCGATGCCGACGGTTCGAAACAGTGCAATGCCATCTATCCTGTAACCGGTGTATTCTGCCAGCGTGTCTTGGCTGAATCGGCCCTTCTGCCTTCTGATAGGTCCGTTGGTAGACTAATCCCTGCCAGCTTTCATAGGTCCAGAAGCTGGGTACCGAGTCGAACGTGGCTGAGGTCGCTGGACACGAGAAGGTAATTATACAGAATTCGTCTGTAAGAACAATAGGATAGCTTGACTTGCCAGTGGTCTTCACGCAGACTCCCGTTCATGCAGGACCAGACGGAGCAGAGCCTTCTTGCCAAACTCGCTGAACGTGCTGGCATCGCGACTGACTATTACGATATCGCAGGTAATCTTCACCTCACCTCTGATGACACCCGACGCGCCATTTTGACTGCCATGGGCTTTGCAGTCGATTCGACCGCATCGCTGACACAGGCACTGCGAGAATGGGATGAGGCGCCGTGGCAACGCCCCTGCGACCCGGTGCGGATCCTGCGTGACAGCGAGACGGGACCTCCCGTGTCCTGTTATCTGGTGCTCGAAGACGGGAAAGAAAGGTCTGTCGCGGTGGAGTGGCAGGTCCGCGACGAAGCGAATGCAGTGGTGCAGGAAGGGCAGGCAGGGCCTGGGCTTTCCGCTGTGGAGGTCCGTTTTCTTAATGGTCGACGGCATGTGCGTGTCGAAATACCTGCCCCGCGTGGTCTCTCGCTCGGGTACTACAATTTGACGGTACGGGCCGAGGACTTGGTCGGAGGGGTCGTGGGGACGATGCGTGTTATCGTGGCGCCACGCCAATGCTATGTCCCGCCGTCGCTCGAGGCAAACCAAAGGCTGTGGGGACTGGCCTTGCAGGTCTATTCGTTGTCCTCTGATCGAAATTGGGGGTGCGGCGACTTCACCGATCTCGGTCGGATTGTGGAGTGGGCCGGGAAGGTGCTCGGCGCCGGAGTCATTGGGCTCAATCCGCTGCACGCACTGCGGAATACCGCACCGTATCACATCAGCCCCTATGCGCCGTACAGCCGACTGTACCTCAACGAACTCTATATCGATCTTGAGCGGCTGCCGGAATTTTATAGGTCGGAGAAGGCGCAGCAACAGTTCCTTGCTCCCGAGTTTCAAGTCAAGCTCCAGGCGTTGCGAGAGAGCCGGCAGGTGGACTACGACGCCGTTTCAACCGCCAAGCGCACCATGCTCGATTTTGCCTATCGCAAATTCCTCACAGAGTCATACAGCGGAGAGGAGCCAAATCTTCAACCGAAGACGGCGCGCGCCTGGCTCTTGGAGCGGTTTATCCAGTCTGAAGGCACGCCGCTCGAGGTGTATGCCACCTTCCAGACGTTGGAGGAAGAACGGCGACTGATTCAATCCAAGTCGGTCACCTGGCACGATTGGCCCAAACAATATCTGATGCCTGGCCAACCGATTTGTGAATATGCGAAACGGCACCGGAAGCGCGTTCGCTTCTTTCAATACATTCAGTGGGTGGCGAGCGAACAGCTAAACGAGATCCGACGGACGGCCGAGCAGCTGGCTATGCCGATCGGGCTGTATCATGATCTGGCTCTTGGCGCCGATCGGAATGGGGCCGAGGCCTGGATCTATCAATCGGTGCTGGCGCTCGGAGCCGACTGCGGAGCCCCGCCCGACCCGTTGGGGCCAGAGGGACAGAATTGGGGCTTGCCGCCGATCAACCCTCACGCGTTGCGCGCCAGCGGCTATGAGATGATGATTCAGCTGTTGCGCAATAATTTCCAATCCGGCGGGGCCATCCGAATGGACCATGTGATGGCGTTATGCCGTCTCTTCTGGATTCCGCGCGGGAAGCCCGCATCCGAAGGCACGTATGTGCAGTACCCTTTTGAAGACTTGTTGGCCATCGTGGCATTGGAGAGCGTTCGATCCAAAACCCTAGTCATTGGTGAAGACCTCGGCACCGTACCCGATTGGGTCAGAGAGGAGTTGGCGAAGGCGCGAGTGCTGTCGTATCGTGTGTTCTACTTCGAGCGCGGTCCTGACGGCGCAATGAAGTCGCCTGGCGACTATCCCGCGCAATCGATGGCTGTAGCCACGACGCACGACTTGCCGACGCTCACTGGATTTTGGTCCGGGGAGGACTTGCAAGTACGTGCGGCATTAGGCGCCTTTACAGATGACGCGGCGCGCCGTCAGACCTGGGAGGAGCGCCAGCGCGACAAGGCAGGCATCCTCAATGCTCTTAAGCGGGAAAGCCTCCTGCCAAATGGCGTGACTGAGGA
>DASVEA010000389.1:0-6103 GCA_036380815.1 Nitrospiraceae bacterium | reverse complement strand
TGAGTAGTCGTCTTTTACTTTTTCCGCGCCTATCGTGGCCCGGAGGTCGGAGGCCACGGCGTGGGAACGTTCAGGCAGAATGAGAGTTGGTGCGGTCATAGTTCAAGGGGTCGCACATTCTAGACAGACTCTTGAGAACAGCACAAGTCCGGGACAAGTCCGGGACAAGCCCGGTCTGTCTGGTCTATCTGGTTGGTCTGGTCGATCTGGTTAGTTTCGTTCAGCCAAACACACAAGACAGACCGAACACCAGATAGACCGAATGAACTAGACGGGCTGGCGGACTTTTTCAGCATCCTGGTAAGATGTGAATCGCAGATCGGAGCGCGCGCCCATGGCCGATACACATCCCACCCTTTACCTCTCACGCCTCCTCCCCAATCCCGTCATGGCCCTCGTGCGGGAGCGGTTCCGGCTGGTCCAAGATCCTCACGATGCGTTGCCCGCTCAGTCAGCGCTTCGTGAGGGACTCTGCCAAGCCGACGCCGCGATCGTCACCCTGGGCGATCTCATTGATGCCGAAACGATCCGTGTAGCCACTCGGCTGAAAATTCTGGCTAACTATGCCGTCGGGTACAACAACATCGATCTTGCTGCCGCGCGGCAGCGTGGTCTGATCGTCACGAATACCCCGGACGTTTTGACGGATGCCACCGCGGACCTGACCTGGGCCTTGCTCCTGGCGACGGCACGCCGCATCGTCGAAGGGGATGCGCTCGTTCGATCAAACCGTTGGACTGGGTGGAGTCCCACGCAACTCTTGGGAGCGGAAGTCTCAGGCAAGACACTGGGGATTATCGGCATGGGACGGATCGGGCAAGCGGTGGCCCAACGCGCGGTAGGGTTTCGCATGCCGGTACGCTACCACACACGCCAACTCATGGCCGCCGCATCTCTCCCCCGTGAGTGGGAATACCGATCAATGCAAGATATCCTCGGGGAGGCCGATGTCGTAACGATCCATGTGCCTCTCACGTCAGCCACCCACCATCTGATCGGCGCACGAGAATTGGCTTGGATGCGCCCCACCGCCCTCCTCATCAATACCGCGCGTGGTCCGATCGTCGATGAAGGAGCGTTGGTCGAGGCTCTCAAAACAGGAATCATCGCCGGCGCGGGACTCGACGTCTATGAACAGGAACCGGCCCTCCACTCCGCACTGGTGCAGTTGAAGCAGGTGGTGCTGCTCCCTCATCTAGGCTCCGCCACCGTGCACGCGAGGGTACAGATGGGGCTGGTCTGTTTGGAGAATATTCAAGCCGTCTTAGACGGACGTCCCGCACCAAACCAGCTTCATTAACAAGATGCTGAAACAGACGACCGTCTCACCCGCCCAACCCAGGTGCGCCAAGACGCGCCTCTTCCCGGGCTTCGTTTTCGCATCGTTCAGACCCTCAACGTACCGACGAAGATGATCGGAAGGCGGAGTGGCTGAAGGGGTTTTTCCGTTCGCCAAGATCCATTCTAGGGGCGAACGGCCCACACGAAGTGCGGTATGTACCTCCTCGGCCCTTCACTCACTGCGACCTTGCTGGACGACCTGTTTGAGCATCTTGCGTTGTGCCAAACGTAGGAGGCGAGAACTATGCGAGAACGCCGCATGGGAAAATGCGCGTCTCGGCGCGCCAGGGTGGGCGGGTGAGAAGAGCGACTTTTTCAGCATCCTGCTCTAGTTTCCGTAGCGGAAGGCGGATGTCGGCTCAGTTGGGGCCCTGCGTGCGCGAGCGGATTCGAGTCGGTGCGGTACGTCGTGGAAGGTCGGAATCGATTCGTACATCGCGGCAGCCTGGTTCCACTGTTCTTGGGCTTCGTAGAGTAAGCCGAGTTCATAACGAATAGCTTGCGCCTTGGCCCCTTGGCACTTCGGGTCCTTCAGCAGCAGTTCGAGCTGTGCACTCGCCGATTGACATTCTCCCGTTTCTTTCAAACAGACCGCGATCATGAGACAGGAATCCGAGAAAAAGTCATGGCTCTTCATCGAGAGACAAAATTCTTCCTTCGCTTCGTCCAGCAACCCCATGTTCTTGTAAGCCACTCCCAGCGTGTAGTGAGTTTCCGGGTCAATCTCGTTCCCGGGCGGAGCAGAAACCGTCGTCTCGACGGCAGGTACTGCCGCTTGTGATTTCGGCGAAAACGTCGAGGCCAATTTGGCGACCAAAGGGCTGGCCGGGGCAAGTTCTTTGACTTTCGCATAGAGACTTGCCGGTTGAATCGGACTCTCATCGTTTGGGTGCGCCAGGAGCAATTCGAGGGCGCGGGAATATTGCATGGCTGCGCCGGCGGTATCGCCGTTGGCTTCAAGTAGGGAGCCGAACAGTTCTCGAGCCTCTGCATGATCCGGCTGCGCTGTGACCAAGCGACTGAGCCATTCTTCCGCCTCAGCCTGCTGGCCGGCCTTCACATAGGCCCGGAACTGCTCCCTAGTGGAGAGGACAGGCGAGAGGGGAGCAACCGAGCAGGCCTCTTGCGACAACGGTCCCCATTGCTGGTCCGGCTTGGCATCCGCCAACGAGAACCTACTAGCCCGCGTGACCGGTTCGGGCTCTGCAGGCGCAGATTCCGGCGCGGCGACTGTGAATTGGCTATCTTGTAGCGGCGTGACTTTGGAGGTCGCCCTCCAGGGATCGTCCGGAGCAGCATTGGCTATCGAAAATGTGTTCGCCGCATGGACTGGGCTCGCTGGGATCGCAGCTGTCGGAGACACAGTGGTCTCGGATCGAGCCGGAACGGGCGGATTCTCCACTGCATTACCATGCATGAGCGCCGTCAGCCTCTTAACCGCCGGGCTATCCGGCGCCAGCGCGATAACCTTCTCGAACAGTTCCTCATGCAAGTTCGGCATCCCGGGTTCGGGATGTTTCAGCAACAGTTCAATCGCCTTCCCGAACTGGAGCACGGCGTTGGCGGCGTCGCCTTTCTCTTCGTAGAACTCTCCGTAGAGTTCAAGCATCGCAACCGATTGCGGTTCGACCGCCAGAACATCTGTGATCAGCGTTTCAGCTTTCACATAGTCTTGTGCCCGCAATGCCTCCCCGGCAAGGTAGCGATATTCTCCGAGCGCCACCTGGATATCGCCACGTTGCAGATGCAACTTGGCGAGCAATTGACAGACCTCAGGATTACCGGGCTCTCTGGTCAGCAGTTGATGGAGAATGGCCTCAGCCCCGGCAAATTGTTTTTCTTCGATGCGGCGGGTGGCTTCCGACAGCAGATTGAGCGGTTCGGCACTCTTGGACGGGCCTCCTGCAGAGCCGGCTTCCGTCTTGGCGGCACGGCTAGGATTCCCATCAGTCTTATTGAAATGTTCGATGAACTGGGCCGCCTCACTGTTGGCAGGATCGATACGCAACACAGCTTGATACGCATCTCCAGCCTCAGCATAGCGTTGCTGTGCTGACCGTTCCCGCCCTAACTGCAAATAGACTTTCGTGGCTTCGTCCTGCATGTTTTCTTGCAGGCACAATTCCGCCACCCGCTGCTGGGCATCCAGATTCGAGGGATCCTGGCTGACGATCTTCTTATAGATATCCAGCGCGGCTTTGCTTTTTCCCGCTTTGAGGTAGTGTTTTCCGAGGGTGAGATAATCTTGGACCGCGCTACTCAGCAGACCGCGTTCAGCATTGAGATCTCCCAGATGCTGAAACACATCGTACCGTGAAGGATCAAGCTTCACGACCTTCTTGAACGTGGCAATTGCCTTGAGGGTGGCACCTTCGGCACGGAAGGCGTTGGCCGCCTGCACAAAGGCCGCCACGGCATCGTTGGTGGCGTTGCGTTTGAGGTGTAACTCCCCGATTGAATTGAAGATACTTCCATCACCTGGCGACTCGGCGGAGAGCCTCTTCCATTCATTGATGGCAGCGTCGAATTGGCCCCGTGACGCAAAGAGCTGTGCGCTACGCAATACGCTACTGCGGTCGATCGCCAAGTCAAACCTCCCTCACCCGCATAATTCATGAAGCTTCTGCTGCAAGCGCGGATACGCGGCTGCAACAAGCAGTCTCGCCGTTCAGCCCTTCGACATACTGCACGAGTATGCCTCAGGGCTTCACGTCCCGAGTGCCCGTCTCGCTTCGCGTCTGCACGCTTTCGCGACGAACCTTCATGAATCATGTGGGCTAACGTTCAAACGCTAACAGTGTCTATTGGAATTGTCAACGAAATGGGGCATTTGGATGAGGTATACTCAGCAGAAATACGAAGGCCTGCCCCGACATGAAAGGTAGGCCTCCCTGTGACACAATCTCGCAGAATGAATACGTTAACCCGTATTATTCATGACGGTTCGTCTCGAAATCGCTCGAGACCGCGTTCCTCGTGCAGCGTACCTCGTATCTCGCGTGCGACGATCAGACACACTGATTCTGTCCTGCGCTTCACACTTCACGAACGACGCTTCATGCGCAAGAGCCGCAGATCGGCGATTGCAGCAGAAGTGCTCATAAATAATTCCGGTTAAGGCTCGGCGACGGCCATCTTCAAGACGTTCGAAGCCTGCGGCCCCTTTGCGCCTTGCACGACCTCGAACTCGACATTTTCTCCCTCTTTCAAGGTCTTGAATCCTTCTCCTTGCAGCGCGGAATAATGTACGAAGACATCATCCCCGCTCTCAAGGCGAATGAACCCGAATCCCTTGCGATCGTTGAACCATTTCACTGTACCTTTTGTTTTCACAAAACACTCCTTTCCTCAACGGCCACGCCTATTTACATGGCCGGCCCCGGAACCCAGCTGGCGACATACATGATGCAGAGAAACAAACAGGGAGAAGCGCAGGTTGGAATGACGGGTTCATTGGAGAGAAAAAATCGATCACGAAACCCATCTCGGTTACAATTCGCGCAGCATGTACCACGGCGTTTCAAATCTTGTCAAGCCATTCTTTGGCCGCATGCGCGCCGGCCATGAGGTGGACAAGACTCGCCCCCTCGACTATAGTGTCGGACAGGCTCCTGGGAGCGTGATTCTTCGAATGTTTCTACGAACGCTGCTGGATCGCTACATCTTCACCGAACTCCTTTCCCCCTTTAGTGTCAGCCTCGGGGCACTATGTTTTGTGATGCTCACGCGGGAACTCCTGCGCTTAGTGGAACTACTGGTCTCCAAAGGCGTCGGGATCGTGGCGGTCCTGCAAGTCTTTGCCACTCTGATGCCGTCGTTCCTCGTGTTGACCCTCCCGATCGCCGGGATCATCGCCTCGATCACCGCCTTCGGACGACTGTCCTTCGACAAAGAATTGGTGGCGATGCAGACTGCCGGCCTGAGCCTCATGCGATTGGCTCGCCCCGTGCTGCTCTTTGCCTTGCTCGTGTTCGGGCTGACCTTGTGGTTGGCGCAGTGGGGACAACCCTGGGGTTCCACGAATCTGAAGAAAGTAGCGATGAATCTCCTTCGGGATCAGCTGGTACTGGCGCTGGAGCGGGGAACATTTAACGAGCCCATCCCCAAGATGATGATCTATGTTCCGGATGGGAATCCCGAACAGGCCACGACCGGAATCTTTGTGTCCGATGAGCGGAACGCAGATGATCCCCGCATCATCGTGGCGCAACAGTACGCGGTCTTGATGGATCCCTCTACCAATCAAGTCGCCTTACGCCTGCAGCACGGAGTCATTCACAGCCGAAAGAATCAGGCCGATCAATACGAGCAAGCGACCTTCGCCAGCTACGATCTGAAACTCTCGCTAAACCAAAGCGGCTACTCACCCACGGAGGAACCTCCATCGTACGACGCCATTATTGCCCAGCTCGCACAATCCCAATGGCGCGATCCGTATGCGCTCCGACAATTGCTGGGGTATTATAAAGAACTGGCCTTTCCGACCGCCTCGCTGGTATTTTGCCTTTTAGGCGTCCCGGTCGGCATCGCCTCGAAACGATCCGGCCGAATCGGCGGATTTGCGGTCGGCGTGTTAGTCGTCATCGTCTACTACATGCTGAACGTCGCCTGCGAATTCCTGGTCATGACGGCAAACCTGCCGCCCTTTGCCGGGGCCTGGGTACCGAACGGCATTTTCTCTCTCACCACCGTCGTGTGGTTTTACATCATGAGTCGCCAGTAACCCCATGCCCATTCTCTTCCGCTATCTCCTTCGCGAGTA